>CALBMW010000878.1 GCA_937896275.1 uncultured Myxococcales bacterium | reverse complement strand
CGGGACGCCGGGCCTCCGCGCGCGGCCGATCACCCGGCCGACGCGCTCGGCTGGGGGCCAGGCGCCGAGGTGCCCAAGGCCTCGCTGGACGGCGTCGACGTCAAGCTGCGCAGTTGAGCCTGATCCACGCGGGCTCTTCGCACGCGCGCCTCACCGGGCCCGGCGCGCTCGCGCCGCCCGACGACATCGACGAGGAGCAGATCCCGTGCTGCCTGGCCCAGCACGGTGACGGTCTGTTGGCGCACCCGCTGCCCGGCATCGACGATGTCGAGGGCGCGAGGCTGCCCGAGTCGCTCCCGCCGGTGGTCGACGCCCACGTGCACGTCTTCCCGCCCCGGCTCTTCGAGGCCGTCTGGCGCTGGTTCGACACCTGGGGGTGGCCGATCCGCTACCGGCTTCAGGCCGACGCCGCGCTCGACTTCCTGCGCGCCCGCGGCGTCGCGCACGCGGTCGCGCTGCATTACGCGCACAAGCCGGGCATCGCGCGCGGCATGAACCGCTTCGTGGCCGATCTGGTGGGCCCGCGGCCCGACGTGACCGGCGTCGCCACCGTGCACCCCGACGACGACGACATCGCGGGCATCTTGCGCGAGGGCTTCGCGCTGGGCCTCCGCGGCGTGAAGCTCCACTGTCACGTGCAGTGTTTCGCCCCCGACGATCCGCGCCTCGACGCGGTCTACGCCACCTGCGCCGCCGCCGGCCTGCCGTTGATCATGCACGCCGGCCGCGAACCCAAGAGCCCCGGCTATGCCTGCGATCCCCACGCGCTGTGCGGCGTGGAGCGCGTCGAGGCCGTCCTCCGCGCCTACCCCACGGTGCGCCTCTGCGTGCCCCACCTGGGCATGGACGAGCTGGCCGGCTACGCGCGGCTGCTGGTGCGCTACGACACGCTCTGGCTCGACACCACCATGACGCTGGCCGACTACTTTGCGCCGGCCGACGGCGTCGGCGCGTCGCCCCGCTCGATGCTCGAGGTGCGGCCCGATCGGGTGCTGTTCGGCACCGACTTCCCCAACCTGCCCTATGCCTGGGACCGCGAGATCGCGCGGATCGCGCGCATGGGCCTCGGGGAGGCGCGCCTGGGCATGCTCTTGCACGGGGCCGCCGGCAGCCTGTTCGGCGCGCCCCTCGTGCAGCCGAGCGTACGATGATCACCGCCGTGTCCATCCTGGAGGGCGCGCGCTTCGCGTGCCAAGGCAGCGGCGCGTGCTGCGGCGGCTATGTCTACGGTCCCATCGAGGACGCCGTCGTGCGGGTCGTGCGCGCGCACCGCTTCACCGAGAACGGCGAGCTGCTCAACGGCCCGGCCGATCCCTTCGAGCGGACCGAGATCGACGGTGAGTTCGTGCGCGTGCTGCGCCGCGTGGACGGGCGCTGCGTCTTCCTCAGCCGCACGAACAAGTGCTTGATCCATCAAGAGATCTCGCCCGAGGCCAAGCCGGGGCTGTGCCGCGCCTATCCCTTCAACGTGGCCCTCGCGCCGAACGGCGTCGCCTACGTGAGCCTCAACATGGAGTGCGCGGGCTTCGCGGATGGATCCCACGGCACGCTGCTCGAGGACACGCTCGAGGAGGATCTGCCGGTGCTGCTGGCGATGCCAACCCAGCGCGTGCCGCCGCGGGTGGCGTGGGCGGGGGGCGTCACGCTCGACTTCGAGTCGGCGCTCGCCGTGGAGGAAGCCTGGCTGGCCGACCTGGAGGCCCCGGACCGCGCCGTGGCGGCGTGTGTGCGCGACTTGTGCGCGCGCTGGGCCGAGGCGGACCTGCCGGCACCGGGCGGCGGCGTGGCGCGCGAAGGCTGGCTCGGCGAAGGCTGGCTCGGCGAAGGCGGGCTCGGCGAAGGCGGGCTCGGCGAAGGCGGGCTCGGCGAAGGCTGGCTCGGCGAAGGCTGGCTCGGCGGCGCGCGGGCGGTCGCGGCGCCGCTGATCGAGGCGATCCGAATCGTGCTCGGCGAGACGGTCGCGGTGGAGCAGGCCCGCGGGAACCTGATCGACGTGGCGCTCAATCGGCGCGGCACCGACGCGGCGGTCGCCTGGCTGGAGGGCGCCTCGCCGGTCCTCGGCACGCGGGCCGGCGACGCAGGGGACGCGCTCATGCGCCTGCAGCTGCGCAACGTCGTGTTCGGAAAGGCGCTGCACCGTGCGCCGACCGTGGGCGCCGGGCTGGGGCTCGAGGTGGCGAAGCTGGCGCTCGGCGCCGTGCTGGCCGAGCAGCTCGCCGGTGGGGCGCCGGTCACGCCGCACCATGTCAACGAGGGGCTCCGCACACTGAATCGATGCCTTCGCCTCTCGGGCCTCGATGAGCTGGGCGAGGACGCCGCGGCGTCGGCCGAGGCCCTGGCGTGCGCGCTGGGCGGGTAGGCGCCCGCGACGGCCGGCCCCTGCTATGGTGGCGGCCGAATGGGAGGTGACGCTTCGATGCGCGGACTCGACCTTGCCTTGATCATCGGCCTCGCGGTCGGCGCGGCCGCGTGCGACGACGGCTCGGCGGGCGATCCGCCGGTGGGCGACGAACTCGACGCCGCGGTGGGGAGCGGC
>CALBMW010000877.1 GCA_937896275.1 uncultured Myxococcales bacterium | reverse complement strand
ATGCGCTCCTGGATCGAGACGCGCTGCCCACCCCCGACGCGGATCCCCCGCCCGTCGACGCAGCGGCCTCGCGTGCCGACGCCCGTCCGCCCGCCGAGGACGCCGCCCCCGCCCAGGACGCCGCCCCACCCGACGACCCCGACCTCGGGCCCCCGGACGACGACTGGGGTCCCTGCGCCGTCAGCGGACAGGCGGGCCAATGCCTGCACGTCGACGCCTGCGACGAAGGGCGCACCCACACCCCCGGCTTCTGCCCCGGCCCGGCGGACATCCAGTGCTGCACCGCCCCCCGCGACGCGGGCGCCTGCGACGACACCCTCCACCCGCAGCCCAACGCCGGCCTCGTCGAGGAGCCGGGCGATCCCGGCTGCCCCGCGGCCATGGCCGCCCTGAGCGCGCAGGTGTGTGTCGATCGCTTCGAAGCGACCCTCGAACAGATCCTCGACGATGGCACGACCGCCCCGTGGTCGCCCTACCATCACCCAGGGGCCCGTCGGGTGCGCGCCGTGTCTCTCCGCGGGGCGATCCCGCAGGGCTACATCGACGGCATCACGGCGGCCGGAGCCTGCGCTGAGGCAGGCAAGCGGCTCTGCACCGACATCGAGTGGCTGGGCGCGTGCCGCGGCGCGGAGGGGCGCACCTATCCCTACGGCGACGCCCGCCAGCCGGGCGTTTGCAACGACGCGCGCGCCCTCCATCCCGCAGTCGAGCTCTTCCCGAACGCCCCCAATCCCTTCGCCCTGATTCAGGACGCGTGCATCAACCAGCTGCCCGACAGCTTGGCGCCGACCGGTGGCCACCTCGACTGCGTGACGCCCGAGGGTGTCTTCGATCTGATGGGCAACCTGCACGAGTGGACCGCCGATCCGGCCGGCACCTTCCGCGGCGGCTTCTACGTCGACACCGTGCGCAACGGCCCCGGCTGCCTCTACCGCACCACCGCCCACGATCGCAGCCACTGGGATTACTCGACCGGCTTCCGGTGCTGCGCCGACCGTTGACGCCTCGGCCTTGGCGCGGGCCCCACCGCGCGGCGCGTCCGCGACCGGGCCCCTGTGCTACCTTCGCCCCCGATCACCCCGGGGGGAGCCTCCATGCGTTCACTCGCCGTACTGTCGATGCGTTCACTCGCCACGCTGTTGATGCTGGTCGCGCCGCTCACCGCGCGCGCGGCCGAGTTTGTCGTCAACTCGACCTCGGTCATCAACGACGCGACGCCCATCGATGGGATCTGCGACACCGGCAACCGACCCGACCTCGATCCGCCCGCGCCGCCGAGCGGCCTCTGCACCCTGCGCGCGGCCCTCGACCAGGCCGCCGCGACGCCCGAGGTGGACACGATCACCTTCGCCCTCGAGGGCCAGGTGCCCCAACTCGACACGGCCGAGTTCAACATCGACACGCCGGTGACGATCCGCGGCGCGTCCGGCGGTGCCCGCCGCGTCCAGGTGGGCGGGGGCGTCAATCAGGGGCGCGTGCGCATCACCGCCCCCGGCGTCGTGCTCGAGAGCTTCGTCATCGGGGGCCTGGGCCTGAGCGTCGAGGCCGACGGGATCACGGTCCGCGACTGCTTCGTCGGCGTGGACGCCGGCGGCACCGAGCGCCTGGGACGCGGCGACGTGAACCTGTCCGGCACCCGCACCGATCTGCTGTTCGCGGACAACGTCATCGCCGCACGGGTGCGCGGTCAGGGCGACGAGAACGCCCGCATCACCCTGCTCGGCAACCGCCTGGGAACGGACGCGGCCGGCCTCGTGGCCCTGAACTTCGGCGCCGAGGTGGAACTCTTCGGCGCCGACATGACCCTCGGCGGGCCCGCCGTCGCCGAGCGCAACGTGGTGCTGGGGCGCGTGAGCCTGGCCGGCACGGGGGCGCGCGTGCGCAACCTTCACCTGGGTGTCGATCTGCCGGGTCGGCGTGCGCTGAGCAACAACGCCACGCTCGTGGTCGCGGGCGAAGGCGCCTTGATCGGCGGCGTCGATCCCGCCGACCGCAACGTGCTGGTGGGCGGCGTCCAGCTCACCGGGAGCGGCCATCGCGTGCAGGGCAACTTCATCGGCGTGGACCGCGCGGGCACGGCGTCGCTGGGGGTGACCACCTTCGGCATCATGGTGCAGGCCGCCGACGTGCTCATCGGCGGCACCGAGGGCGTGACCGTCGGCGGCCCCTGCACGGGCGCTTGCAACCTGATCGCCGGGCTGCGCGGTGACTACCCCGCCGGCACCGGCCTCATCTTCCAGGACACGCCGCTCGGCGCGACGGGCGCCACCGTGGCGGGCAACTTCTTCGGCACCGATGTCACCGGCACACTGGCCCTCCCGATCAACCGGGACCAGATCCGCGTCCGCGGCCAGAGCGACCGCCTGACGCTGGGCGGCGACGGGGCGGCCGAGGCCAACCTGTTCGGCGCCTGCGGCCGCCGCGCGATCTTCATCGACGAGGCGACCGCGCCCGCGGACGGCGGGGCTCACGCCGTCCGCGTCTTGGGCAACCGTTTCGGCACCGACGTCACGGGCGCCGTGGCCCTCGGCATTGGCGAGGACGCGGTGCGCGACGAGGGCGGCGCGGTGTCGCTCGTCCTGCGGGGCAACCAGGTGTCCGCGGCCGCGGGCCACGGCGTGCACCTGCTGAACACGGCCGCCGTGGACCATCTCATCGAAGGCAACGTGATCGGCGGCTCGACCGCCGCGCCCGGCCTGCGCAACGCCCGCAGCGGCGTGCGCGTCGACGCCGCGGGCGCGATCGTGGTGCTCGAGGACAACGCCTTCGGTTTCAACGGGGGCACCGGCGAGCTCAACGGCGGCCTTCACGTCGTCGATGGGTCCGTCCGCGCCCTCGGCAACACCTTCGTGGGCCACGAGGGGAGCGAAGGATCGGTCGCCCGCGCCATCGTCCTCGGCGACGCGGTCGAGCCTGTGCCCAACGATCCCGGCGACGCCGACGAGGGCCCCAGCGGGCTCACCAACCAGCCGGTGCTCGCCGAGGTCGTTCGCGAGGGCGACAGCCTGCTCGTGCGGGGCCGCATCTTCGTGAAGCCGGGCCCGGCCACGATCGAGATCTTCGCCAACGTGGTGTGCCACCCCAGCGGTTACGGCGAGGGTGCGGTGAGCGTGGGCCGCGCGGAGCTGGACGTGCGCGTCGCCGATCAGCCCTTCGAGCTGCGCTTCGACGGGGTCGAGGCGGGGCCCGGGCTGCCGGGCGAGGTGTTCACCGCCACCGCCACCACCGCCGAAGGCACGTCGGAGTTCTCGGCCTGCCTCGAGGGCGGCTCGGTGGAGTGTTGCGACAGTGAGGCGGGCGTCTTCCGAGTGCCGGTCGGCGCTTGCCCAGGCACCGTCGTCGATCCGGCCGCCTGCGTCGGCGACCTGGGTGACATCTGCTGCGTCACCGCCGAGGGGCCTCGCACGCTGGCGATGGGCGCCTGCGGCGACGCCGGCGGCGAGGTCGTCGGCCCCGCGCTGTGCGCCGAGCTGCTGTGTTGCGACCTGCCCGATGGGCCGGGCTTCGCGCGCGCAGACCGGTGTGGCGCGCCCCTCGACGGCCCTCTCTGCGTGGTCGCTCCCCCCGTCTGCTGCGACGACGCGGGCGCGCTCCGCCGCGTGCCCGCCGAGGCCTGCGCGGGACAGATCGTCGACGACATCATCTGCGACGTCGAGGTGTGCTGCCGTGCGGCCGACGGCGACGCGCAGCGGTCGGCGCTCGCCTGCGCCGAGGCCGGTGGCGATGTGGTGGGGGCCGTGTGTGACGACATCGGTGTGTGCTGCGATCGCCAGGGATTCCCCGAGTCCCTGGACCGTGCGGCCTGTGCCCTCGCGCCCGGCCGCGAGCTGCCCGCCGCTGACTGTGCGGCGCCCACCTGCTGCGCATTGCCCGACGGCGACCGCACGGTGCGCGCCGACGGCTGCGGCGGCGCC
>CALBMW010000876.1 GCA_937896275.1 uncultured Myxococcales bacterium | reverse complement strand
CGAGGCGCTCCGGCGCGCGCTGCTGGCGGGCGAGCCGCCGGTCGTCGCGCGCGTGCACCAGGACCGGCTGCTGCTGGACGCGCGGACGGTGGTCCCTTTGGGGCAGGGGGCGACGCTGCTCACGGCGCTCGAGGGCGCTCTGAGCCGCTGTGTTTAACGGGCCGCTGTGTTTGACGAGCCGCTGTGTTTGACGAGCCGCTGTGTTTGACGAGCCGCTGTGTGTAGAACGGGCCGCTGGGGGGCAGCGGGCCGCGCCGAACGCGCAGAGGTGTCACGGGGTGGCGTCACGGGGCCAGGGACTCAAGCGAGCAGGGCCTCGACCTCGATCTCGACCTTCCATCGATGGTCGAGCAGGCCGGCGACGATCACCATCGTCGCGGCCGGCGCGGCGACGCCGACGTTGCGCGCGTGCGATCTGCCCACGGCGTCAGCGAAGGCCGCGTCGGTGATGTACATGCGCGTCCGCACGACGTCCTCGGCGCCCCCGCCGAGCTCCGCGAGCGCGTGGAGCGCGATGGTGAAGCACCGGTCGGCCTGCGCCTCGGGATCGGGATCCACCTGCCCCGAGGGCCAGATGGGCGCCGTGCCGGCCACGTGCACCACCGAGCCCACGCGGACCGCCCGGCTGAAGCCGTAGCGGGCCTCATAGGGGCTGCCGCTGCGTGCGTGGCGTTTCGGGTCGCTCATCGGCCGGGCGAGGGCGTCCCCGCGCTGAAGTCCGCCCGGTTGTCGCCGCTGTCGGCGTGGTCGGCCGCGCGGCCGAGCGACTCGCCGGCGCGGACGTCGGGGGCCGACGCACCCTCGCCGGCGGCCGTCTCGCCGCCGTCGAAGGCGCCATAGGCGATCGCATCGATGAGCGCCTCGCCGGCCAAGAGCTGCACGCTGTCGGGGCCGTTCTGGAAGTCGGCGTTGGCGTGCCGCAAGTCGGCGGCGGCCCCCGCCTCGCCCACGGCCTCCGGTCGCGCGATCACGAAGAAGCCGTCCGCCGGGATCACCCCGCTCAGCGGAATGGTCTGGTAGGGGCGGCCGCCCGCGCCGTTGACCCCCACGAGCCGCCAGCCCTCGAGCGACAGGCGTGCCGGGCCGTGCAGCTCGACGAAGACGTGGGGTAGATCGTCGCCGACCGCGTCGTAGAACAGCTCGTTGATCACGACGGTGGGTGTCATCACGTCGACGCAGGCGCCGCTCTCGCAGGCGGTGCCGGCGGGGCAGGCCTCGGTCGGGCCCCACTCCAGGCAGGCGTCCGCGTCGAAGTCCCCGCAGGTCTGTCGCCCGCCCTCGGCGCACCGGGCGCCGTCGCCCGCGCAGGTGTCGGCGCACATCTCGCCCACCGGCGTGCAGCGGGCGCGCTCGCAGCGTTCGTCGGCGGCGCACGCCGCGAAGAGCGTCCAACCCAGGCAAGGGCCGTCGCGCCCGCAGACCTCGACGCCGGTGGGGCCGCAACGCAGCGTGGCGGCCACGCACCCGTCGGTGCACACCTCGGCGCAGCGCCCGTCGCCGCACGCCTCGCGCGGCCCACACTGCACGCTGGGTGACAGCTCGAGGCAGTCGTCGTCGTCGAAGTCGCCGCACTGCCTGATGCCGGTGCCATCGGCGTCGCACAGGCCTTCGCCGTCGCGGGCGCAGCCGTTGGTGCAGGCGCGATCGCGCGGGACGCAGGCGCCGTCGTCGCAGCGGAGCCCGGCGTCGCACGCGCGCGCCGGGCCGAACTCGAGGCATGGGTCGTCGTCGAAGTCGCCGCAGCCCTCCACCGCGTCCGCGTTGCAGCGGGCATCGCCGGCGCTGCACGTGTCGGCGCAGGTGACCGCGCATTGCCCGTCGCGGCAGGCCCCGCCGAGGCCGCAGTCGGTTGTGGGTCCCAGCTCGAGGCAGGGGTCATCGTCGAACTGCCCGCATCGGCGTACGCCGTCGCCCGCGCATTGGCCGGCGCCGTC
>CALBMW010000875.1 GCA_937896275.1 uncultured Myxococcales bacterium | reverse complement strand
TCGGCCGCCCTCGCGTCGGCTGCCCTCGCGTCGGTCAGCGCCCCGTCGGTCAGCGCCCCGTCGGTCAGCGCCCCGTCGGTCAGCCCCCCGTCGGTCAGCGCATCCGTCGACCCCGAGTCGTCCGGCGCTGCGCGCAGCGTCGCGTCCAGCAGCCGCGCCGCCAGGACACAGGTACCGCCCACGCAGCGCTCCTGGGTGAAACACTCGTCGCCGCCCCCACACGCGCGGCCCGGCAGGTCGGGGCTGCAGCCGGCGACAACGAGGAGCGCGAGCAGCGCGGCGCGCCCCATCAGAAGACGCCCCCGACCGCCGCGCCGGCGGGCATCGGCGTGATCATGACCGGCGGCCGGCGCGCGAGCAGGCCATCGTGCGCGAAGATCGCCAGGGCGGCGCCGCCGATCAGGGCCACCCCCGCCACGCCATAGGAGACGTTGGCCCACAGCGCGGCGCGGTCGGCGTCGTCGGACAGGCTCTGCACGTCCGCGCGGCTGTTGCGAGGATCGCGTCGATCCAGCGCGGCCGCGTCGTCCGCCTTGGTGCTCGCGTCGAGCCCCAGCACGATCCCCGCGCCCAGCGCCAGCACGCCCACGCCGGCCGTGACGTAGCCGGCCGTCGCCAGCGAGAAGCCGGGACCGGTGTGGACGATCCGGGCCGGCACCTCGACCACGGCCACCGGCGCCTCGACCACGGCCTGCGCGACGTCGAGCACGACCTCGACGCCCACCTCGATGTGCACCGCGTGCCGCTCGTTCGTGCCACCCGCGGGTCGCAGCTCGATCGTGTGCGGTCCGGGCAGCAACGTCCAGGGCCCGGGCAGCGGCGTGAATCCGATCGCGGCGTCGTCCACGAACACCGGCACGCCGTCGCGTTTCGCTCGCAGGCGCAGCGTGCCCATCCCACGGGGTAGCACAGCGGCCTCCGACGGCACGGCGGCGGCCTCCGCCTGCGCCGGCGCCACGGCGGGATCGCTCGCCTGACCGGGGGCGCGATCGATCGGCTGCGCCCGAGCGGGGGCGGCGAAGACGGCCAGAGATGCCAGCAAGAAAGCGCGCATGGTGAACGCTTGTAGCAGAGGGCCAACGCGATCGGCAACGACGCGCGCTCCCCGCGATTTCGACTCAAGTCGGCCTGCTGCGCGCCGATGTGGACGTTGCGGCACACGGAAGTAGCCGCAGTCGGGGCGCCAGGACGGAGGCCCCGCGGACCAGGGAGGGTCGACCATGCACGCGATGTCCGACGGGACGATCGAGGGGCTCGCCGCCGTGCTCGCCTTGGCGAGCGCGCCCACCGAGGCCTTGGCAGACCTGGCCAGACGCGTCGAGGCCGTTCCCCTTCTGGGGGCGACGCTCTGCCGCGTGGCGAGCGAGGCGCTGGCGCGACCCGTGGAGAGTGTCCGCCTCGCCGTGGTGCTGCTCGGCGCAGAGGTGGTGGCCTCGCACGCCCGCCGGCTCGCCGGCCACCATGAAGAGACCCGCCACCGCCTGCCCTTCGATCTGCGCCGGCCCATCACGATGCTCGAGGCGCGCGCGGGCGACTCCGAGGCCGGCTGATCAGCCCACGGAGGCTCTCGGTCAGGCCGACCGACGCCGCAGGCGCCCCCAGGCGTACCAGAGCAGCATCAGCGCCAGACAAGCCCAGGACAGCGCGTCGCCGATCGTCTGATAGACCGTCTCCGACTGCAGCAGCGGCACCTCCTGCAGGAGCGTCTCGGGATCGGTCGGCCGCGTCATCTGGAGCACCCGACCGTTGGCGTCGACGAAGGCGCTCACCCCGGTGAGCGTCGCCCGCACGAAGGCGAGGCGATGCTCGATCGCCCGCGGCACCGTCAGCGCGAAGTGCAGGTATCGCTCGGCGCTCTTTCCGAACCAGTCGTCGTTGGTGAGGTTGACCAGCAGGTGCGGGTGCTGCTTGCCCAGCGGCCGGACGAAGCTCGGCAGGATGCCTTCGTAGCAGATCAGCACGCCGAACCGGATGGGCCCCTTCCCCCAAAGGTCGGCCGTGATGGCCTTCAGCTCGCGCCCCGGCTCCAGGTTCCCCGCCGCCGGCACCCAGTCATAGAAGAACGGAATGAAGCGCGCGAAGGGCACGTACTCCCCGAACATCAGCAGGAACACCTTGTCGTAGGCGCCGGCGATGGTGCCGTCGCGGTCGAGCAGGAACGCCGTGTTGTACGGCGTGACCGTTCCATCCCCTTCCCACCGCGGCGCCGCGCCGTGCAGCACCGTCGTCAGGCCGAAGAGCAGCGGGACCTCGAAGCCACGTTGGGGGGCGGCGCGGTCGAGCACCGGCGTGTCCCGGCGCGCGTCCTCATCGGCGGTGTCGACCAGCGGCACCTTCGAGGGCCGAAGCCGCGCCGCGTCACGACGGAGGAAGCGGAAGCGATACGCGCTCTCGGACCACAAGACCAACTCGGCGCCCGCCTCGGCCAGGCGCTGCGACAGGTGCTGCAGGATGAGCAGGTGGTCCTTGATCTTCGGGCGGGTCTCGGTCTGAAAGATGCCCACGTCGGCCTCGGCGATGCCGATCCTCAAGGTCGGCGCCGCCCTCATCCGCGCGTCGGTTTGGGCCATGCGCACGACGCCATAGACCAACGAAGCGGCCAGCATGAGCGCCGTGGCCAGCGCCGCGCGCCGCGGCCGCTCGCGACCCTCGATCCGCGCCCGCAGCCACAAATAGAGCACCGCGTTGACGCGGTAGATCAGGAAGGTGACCGCCCCCACGCCGAACAGATCGCAGATCTGCATGATGGGCGGGAACAGATACTGACTGTTGCCCATCGCCGCCGGAAACAGGCGCGGGACGGCCAGCTCGAGCGCCACCATCACCACCGGCGCCGTCCACTGCACGCCCACGCGCGTGGTGTTGCCGATGCGGTTGAGCAGCCAGGCCCACGCCGCCCAGATCAACCCCTGATAGAGGCTGTGGAGGAGCATGCCCAGCCACGCGATCGGCAGCGGCAGCGCACCGAAGATCTCCAACAGATCGGCGATCCAGTAGTAGCCACCGGTGTTGATGAGCGTGCCTGTGAAGAGCCCCCAGCCGAAGGCCGCGCGCGGCCCCTTGTCCCGCAGCACCCACAGCAGGGGCACATGGCTCAGCCAGATCAGCGGGAAGAAGGTCAGCGCCGGCGCCCACGCCGTGGGAAACGAGACGAAGGTCAGGACCGCGGCGACGGTGCACAGCGCGACATCGCTCAGCCGACGGCCCGCGCGGTGGGACGGTCGCTCAGTCGCCATGGACCCGCTCAGTCGCCATGGATCCGCTCAGTCGCCATGAATCCGCTCAGTCGCCATAAATCCGCTCAGTCGCCATGGACCACCGCCGGCGCGAACGGCGCGTCGGGGCCCACGCACAGGCGCAGCGCGCCCGGCACCAACTCGAAGGTGGCGGGCAGCCGGCCCGGCTGCTCCCCGTCCATGTCGATGAGCACCTCGACCTCGGGATCCGCCGCGGCGGCGTGCACCCGCGTCGCGTGATGCACCTCGATCTTGTTCATGCCGAGGTGCTCGCCGGCATAGAGCCTCGGCAGGCCGCGGGCCAGATCGAAGGTGTTCAGATCGCCCATCAGCACCACGTCGAAGCGGCCGTCGGTGGGATCGGCGTCGGGCGCCACCTTCATGCCGCCGCCGAAGAACCGGGCGTTGGCTACGACGCCGTTGTAGAGCACGCGCGTCATCGGTTCGCCGTCGTCCAGCGTCACGACGACCTTCTGGTTCTTGTATCGAATCGCCGCGCGGCCCACGCCGATGAGGAAGCTCGCCTTCCCCCCCAACGCCTTGCTGCTGCTGTTGACCAGCTTGTCGACCAGGCCCGACATGCCGAAGGACGCGATGTTCACGAACCAGGCGTGACCCTCGCTGCCATCGTGGGCGCAATAGGTCAGGCGGCCCAGGTCGCAGGTGACCGGGCGGACGTTCACGTGATCGATGGCCTCGGTGGCCTCGGCCGGCAGGCCCAGCGTGCGGCGCAGATCGCCGCCGGTGCCGGTGGGCACGATGGACAGCGTCGCGGTCGGCGAGACCGGCACGTCGCCGTCGAAGAAGCCGTTGACGACCTCGTTGTGTGTGCCGTCGCCGCCCACCGACACGATGTGTCGGGCCCCCGCGCGGAGCGCCGCGCGCGCCAACTCAGTGCCCTGGCGGGGCGCCTCGGTGAAGACCACCTCGTAGTCGGACACGCGGGCCCTCAGCCTCGCCGCCAACTCTGGCCAACGCTTGCCGGTGCGCCCGTTCGCGCTCGCCGGGTTCACCACCACGAAGGTCTCGCGCTTCATGCGCCCTCCTCGTCCGTGTCCGGTGCGCCCTCGGGCAGCGCCGCCGCGATCAACGTCGTCCAGTCGTGGATCGTCCGTCCGGGCCCCGCCGCCGCGCCCAGGTGCGTGGCGCAGACCCCCGACGCGATCACCACGGGCAGCGCGGGCGCGTCCCACCCATCCGGGCCCCCGTCGATGGCCTCGGTCGCCACGCGCGCCGCTGCCTCGGGCTGAGTGGCCGCGAAGCCCCCGCCAACCCCGCAGCAGCCACCCTCGGCGTGGTGGAGGACGGCCTCGACGACGGCGCCGCCGATGACCTCGGCCAACACCCTCCGCGGCGCGTCGTAGATGCCCAGCCCGCGCCCCAGGCGGCAGGCGTCGAGGTAGAGCACGTCGCCGTCGATCACGCGCCGCAGCGGCGGCAGCCGACCGGCGACCGCCTCGGTCAGGTGCACGACCTGCGCGCCGATCGGGTGTCCCAGCGTCGGATAATCGCGCCGCAGCGCCAGCGCGTCGCCCGGATCGAGACACACCAGGGTGCGCGCCCCGGCCAGCGACCGCGAGAGCGCCGCCGCCGACGCCGCGAAGACCTCGGGCAGCCCCGCCTCGAGCGCCCGCACCCCGCTGCTCGACAGGCCGCCGGCGGGCCGGCCGATCGGGCCGTGCCCC
>CALBMW010000874.1 GCA_937896275.1 uncultured Myxococcales bacterium | reverse complement strand
CCACCACCCGACGAGTCGCCCCCCCCGCACCCGAGCAGACCGGCCAAGGCCGACGCCCACGCCAACGCTCGAAGAATAGGACGCATGCTTCACCTCCACCGCTGCCGGCACGACCGCTGCCGGCACGACCGCCGCCGGCACGACCGCCGCCGGCACGACAGCCGCCGCCACGTCGCCAAGTCCACCCGAAGCGACTGCACCGTCCAGGCCACCTGGGGCCGGCGCGTCGGGGTGACGACCCAGGGCCGGCCCACGGCGAGGGCGCCGCATCATCGCGTCGGAGGCGCCGTCGGACGTGGTGATGGGTGGGGGCCGGTGTCCCCTGTCTTGGGTCGTTACCGATCACGATGCAGGGCGTGTCGTGAAGCGACCCGTCGTGGCCCAGCCGCGGGGGCTACTCGACCGCCGTGACGACGACCGCGGCCGTCCCGACGACCTCGCCCTCGAAGCCGCGGGCCTCGAGCCACACCTCGTTGCGCCCCGGCTGCAGCGGCAGCGTCACCCGCCACGTGGTCTCGTCCACCCAGGTCACGGCGAGCGGCACGTCGTCTCCATCCCGGTGCATCGTGCGCAGGTCGATCCAGGCGGTGCCTTGCAGATCCACCGCGTCGCCGGCGACCTCGAAGTCCCCGCCCCCCTGCGTGGTGATCGCGAAGTCGACGGGCGGGAACACCGCCCCCACCGAGTCGGGCCCCTCGTCCAGCGCGTAGTGGGCCCGGTCGACGAGAAACTGGTAGTGCGCGGCGAAGTCCTGCGCGGGCAACAAGGCAGCGAGCTGGTCGCGCCAGTGCGCCATGTAGGCGCCGTTGTAGGCGCGCTGCAGGATGTCTCGCAGGTGGCCGTAGAAGGCGCGGCGGTTGCCGGGGATCGCCAGCAGGCGGCGCAGATCGCCGTTGGCCACCAGCGCCGAGCGTGGATTGGCGGGGTAGAAGTCGAGGTCGTGCGGAAACAGCAGCACCCGCTGATCGCCGGGGCGCACGTAGAACTGCACGTTGTGCTGGGCCCCCTGAGCGTAGTGATCGACGGCACCGCTGAGGGTGGCGAAGGCGAAGGCGCGCAGCCACTGATCGACGTCGATGACTTGGCCGACCTGAGCGCGGAAGGCCTCGTCGGGCAGGCCGAAGACCTGGGCGAAGGCGATGATGCCGCTGTAGTCATCCCGGGCGCCGTTGTTCTTGATGAGGAAGACGTGGCGATAAGCCTCGGGATCCTCGCCCAGATCACGGAGGGGCGTGCCCACCACGCGGTCGGGCTGGGGGCGCTTCTGCCCCTGGGGCGTGCCGTCGTCGGTGGTCGTCGGGTAGTAGATCAGCTCGTACTCGAAGACCGTGCCCTCGCCACCGTTGGGAAACTGGCGATCGAGGAGCAGGTCGCCGAAGCGGGCCAACTGCAGCTCGGCGGTGCCCGTGTGTGCGGCCCGCGGCGTCACGACGAAGGCCAGATCGTTGTACTCGCCCGAGGGAGAGCCGCCGCGGGTCAGGACCTGATTCATCAGCATCTCGCGCTGCCCGAACCGCACGCCCTCGGAGCGGTCGATGGACAGCGTGTCGAGGGCGCCGCGGAGCCGCTGATCGGAGGCGAAGCGCACCGAGAAGCCCAGGCGGGCCGCGGCAGGGCGTCCGCGCTCGCTGCCCTTGGCGCGCAGGCCGATGTCATAGAAGACGGTGCGCTCGTCGTAGACGACGCTGGCGCCCACGGGGTCGTTGCTCATCAGGTTCACGTCCGTATGCAGGAAGTCCGCGTCGGCCTGCGTCATCAGCAGCCGCAGCGTGTGCAGTCCGTTGTGGGCCGCCTGCCCGTCGTCCACCTGCAGCAGGGCGCGCGAGGCGGCGCCGGCGGCCGGGAAGGTCGAGCGGGCGCCCCGGGCGTCCGTGCCTTCGACGTACACTTGCAGGATCGTCCCCGCCGGGCGGCCGGGCAGATCGGCGTCGTAGCGGCCGCCCCCGTTGGCGATCATCGGCGTCGCCTCGAAGGGGCCCACCAGGCCGCCGCCCACGGGCGCCGACCACAGCGTCAACGCGGCGACCCCGTCGGGATCGGCTGCCCTCACCGACACCGTGATCGGTGCCCCTGGCGCGGGCACGACCGGGGCGTGCCCGAAGCCGTCGTAGGTGGGGCCCAGGTTGTCCAGGGCGGTGCTGTTGGGCGCGCCGGGCGTGCCCGCGCCGCGGGGGCGCGGCAGGCGCGTCGTCCGCGGCAGGCGGTCGAAGTAGAGGCGCGTGTTCAGCTGGTTCGATCCGGCCACCCAGCGCGCGCGGTAGCTGATCGCGTACTCCACGCCGTTCCGAATCGGCCCGGTGAGGGTGATCTCGGCGTGGTTGTGCAGGTGCTCGGTGGCGCCGGTGGCCACCAGCCGCAGCACGCGCTGCCCGGGCGCGTCGGGATCGTCGACGACCTCGCTGTGTCGGTGGGTGCCGAGCAGCCGCCAGCCGCTCGCGCCGCCCTCGAAGGTGCCATTGGGCACCCGCTCGATCGCGGCGCCGTCGGGATCCTCCACGACGCTGAGGTCGTCGAGCAGCACGACGCCCGCGCCCAGCAGGCCCACGACGAGCTCCTCCCACTGACCATCCGGTCCCACCCGGCTGGGCTCGGCCGCGCCCCGGTAGCTCACCTGCTGCCAGCCGGCCCGTCGCGCCTCGTCGCTCGCGCGCCAGGCCTCGGGGGCGGCGTTGTCGGCGCGCGCGCTCCGCAGCTCCAGGCTCGATCCACCGCCGTCGGCGGCGCCCGGCCACCGCCCCCCGTCGGCGTACCGCACCGCGTCGACCAGCGCACCGCAAGCGTCGAGCAGGGCCACGCGCTCGCCGTCGTTCGCGAGGCGCCCGGCGTAGGCGCCCGCCACCGGCACCCCCGGGTAGGCCGCGGCGAAGGCCTCGGTGTCTCTGGCGACGACGATGAAGTCATCGGGTGCCAGCACGGTGCCGACCGGGAAGCGGAAGCCGACCCCGTCGACCAGCTGCCAGCCGCCCAGCGCCACGGCCTCGGAGCCGCGGTTGTAGAGCTCGAGCCACTCGTCGGCGTCGGGCGCGGCGTCGTCGGCCGGGTGATACATCAGCTCGTTGATGATCACGTCGCCGTCCACGACGCGCGGCGTCCGCGGCGTGGGTGCGCCGGGCCGCGCGCGGGCCACGAGCGCGGCGGAGAAGCGCAGATCGCCATCCTGGGCGGCGGCCTGGTGGACCTCGACGGCCAGTACGTTCCGGCCCGCCACCAAGGCCCCCGCGGCGATCGGGACGCTGACGGCGCGCGCGGCCCCCACCGGCTCGAGGGCGAGGGTGTCGGCGTCCAGGGCGCCCGCCGGCAGGTTCTCGCGGTGCACCTCGACGCCGTTGAGGAAGGCCGCGGCGCCGTCGTTGACGGTCAGCTCCAAGGTGAGCCGCAGCGTCGCGGGGTCGACCGGCACGTCGAAGACCGTGCGGAAGCGGGTCGTGACCACGCCGCCCGCCAGCTCACCCTCGTCGGGCGGGCGCTGGACCGGCGCGCGCGAGCGGAACAGCGCGTAGGTGTCGCGCTCCTCGGTGAGTGAGCCCCCGTCGAAGGTGTCCAGCCAGACATGGCGGGCGCCGTCGCCGAAGGCACCACTCAAGGCCGGTCCCCACGGCCCCTCGCCGCCGGCCCGGACCGCCGCGGGGAGCGCCCAGGCCTCGTCCGCGCCGGCGATCGCCGCGGCGACGTCCTCGGCGGCGGGCGGCAGGGCCCCGAGGCCGCCGACCGGGCGGGCGCCGTCGGGTCCGAGGACGACCTCGAAGGCCTCGGCCGAGGTGCCCAGCGTCGGTCCGCCGGGCGGCGTCACCTCGCCGATCAGCATCTGGGCGCCGTCGCCACCCTCAGCGCCCCAGGCGGCGACCAACAGGTGCTCGCCCGGCGCGACCGCGACCTCGAAGTCCTCGGCCGACCGCCAGTCACCGACGGTGTCGCGCCCCACCAAGCGCAACCCCGCCCCGTCGGCCGCGCCGACGTAGAGGGCGAAAGCGTCCTCGGCGGTGAAGCGCGCCCTCAGCGGCCCCGCGGCCGCCTCGCCGGCGAAGAGCGGCGCCGACGCCCGCGGCCAGTCCGCATCATCGAAGTCAGCGAAGCGCCAGACCTCGCCGCGCTCGCCGCCGAGGTCGTCGTAACTCCACTCGACGTCGGCGGGCACCAGGGTCAGCGGCGCCCTCGGCGGAGGGGGTGGGAAGTTCGCCGCGCCCGGCGTGCCGCCGATGAAGCTGCTCAGTCGCCAGTTCTCGGCCGGGCCGCTGCCCAGGTCCGGGTCGACCTTCGCCAGGGAGAACCCTTCGGTTGCGGCGTCTTGCGGCCACGGATCGACGTCGTCGAAGGTCACGGTGTCCATCAAACGCCCGCCGTTGCTGCGCAGATCGAGGGTCTCGCCGCGCCGCGCCAGGTGGCCCGTGTAGGGGCCGATCGCGCCCGCGAAGCCGGTGGTCGCGGCCAGCAGCGCGGGATCGGCGGCGACGACGAGCAGCCCACCGCCGGGCAGCAGCGTGCCCTCGGGGAAGCGGAAGTCGACGGCGGTCTCCAGCGTCCAGCCCGACAGATCGACGTCCATGGCCATCTGATTGTGAAGCTCGATCCATTCGAGGTCAGCGTCGCCGGGCGCATCGACGAGCAGCTCGTTGAAGACGACGACGCCGCCGGCGAGGGTCAGGGAGCGCGTCCATGGCGCGGCCCGGTTGGGCGCGCAGGGGCCCGCGTCGACGGCGGCGAGGGGGGCGGCGTCCTCGGGCGCGGCGTCCGGCGGGCCAAGGTCAACGACGGCCGCGTCTTGGCCGGGCACTTCCGGTGAGGCGTCCGTCGTGGCGTCCACGGCCGCGTCCAGCGCTGCGTCCAGGGCGGCGTCCAGGGCGGCGTCCAGGGCGGCGTCCAGGGCGGTGGCGTCCTCGAGCGCGGTGTCGGGCGCCGCGTCCGTCGCTTCGCTCGCGTCG
>CALBMW010000873.1 GCA_937896275.1 uncultured Myxococcales bacterium | reverse complement strand
TGAGCGTCGCTGTGCCGGAGGCCCCTGAGCGTCGCTGTGCCGGAGGCCCCTGAGCCAGCGCCCAGCGCACCGGAACCGCCCATCGGTCCGTCCCGCGCTCTGCGAAGGCGAACGTCCTTGGCGGGACGCGAGCCGCCCGCAGGAGGCTTCAGCCGAGCTGGTTGACCGCGCGCACCAGCCGCCCGATGCGGCGCTGCGCCTGGTTGCGGTGGATGACACCCTTGCCGGCCGCGCGCTCGAGGGCCTTGACCGCCACCGGCAGCGCCGACCGCGCCGTCTCTGCGTCGCCGACGTCGATCGCCGTCTTCACCTGCTTGACCCGCGTGCGCAGGGTCGAGATGACATGGCGGTTACGGGTCCGGCGGCGCTCGTTCTGAAGGGCGCGCTTGATGGCCGACTTGTGATTGGGCACTTTTCACCTCGGGATAGCGTTGACGACCCGGCCCGAGCCGGGCGATCGGGACGCGGGAGGCTATCAGCCTCGGTCCCGATCGTCAAGGCCGATCAGCGGATGCGCTCACCCTCGAAGTCGCCCTCCAGACCCTGCGTCCAGCGGCCGTCCTCGATGCGATCCGCCGCGCGATCCGCGTCCGTGTCACGCAGGCGGCACTGGCCGGCCATCTGGAAGGCGCCCACCTGCAAGGCGCTCGTGAGTTGGCCGGCGAGCCAGTTGCCCAGCGCCTCCATGCCCGCCTCGCACGCCGACTCGACGAAGGGCTCGACCGCGAAGCCGATGATCGATCCGCCCACCCAGTCTGCGGCCAGGGCGCCCACGGCGTCGCAGGGCAGCACCAGCTGCAGCAGCTCGCCGAAGTTCCGGACGTTGAGCCGTTGCGGGAGGATCACGTTCTCGATGAACCAGATCACCGCCACCGCCAGGTTCACGCTCAGCTCGTGCTGGCCGATCTCCATGTCGGCCACCGGCCCCAGGTTGCGCGTCAGCCGCGCGTCGAAGTCGCTCTCCGAGGCCGCGATGCCCAACTGGTTCATCGGAATCGGGAAGTTGCCGCAGTTGGGGTCCCCGCCGTCGCAGCCTGCCCGCCAGTGGAAGACCAGCGTCTCCCATCGATGCGTCCCGCGCAGCGCGCAGTCGGGGCCCGCGGCCGGCCCCAGCACCATCGTGCCCTGAATCTCCAACTCCGTGAGCACCCCCGAGATGTCCTCCGAGATCACCAACATCCACTGCACCCACTCGGGCGCGTAGCGGTCCACGACGTAGTGGTAGAGGTAGTCGATGACCGGCTGCACTGCGGCCCGGATGACCGAGCCCCAAATCCCGCCGATGCGGTCCCGGATATAGTCGCCCACCAGCTCACCGGGGCTCGCCAGGGCGCGGTGAATGATGTCGAGCGCCTGGAATGGCCCGTCGCCGATGAGCCGCGCCGGCTCGTACAGGTTGGTGATGCGGTAGGTGCCCTGGGTCGGCATGCAGTTGCCCTGGCCCGCGAGCCCCGGATCGGCGGGATCGACCGGCCCCGGATCGACCCCGGGCTCGGGATCGACGGGCGTCTCCGGTCGCAGCACCACGTTCACCTGATACGTCAGCCCGGTGGTGTTGTCGGCCGACATTTGCAGCTTGAAGAACGAAGGCTGCGGTCCCGCCGTGACGTTGATGTACGCCACGCCGAACTCGTTGGTGGAGGCCCGCCTCGCGCTCAGGACGGCCCCCGACGGGTTGGCCGCGTTGACCTCGACCTTCTCGAACTCCACCGCGCGCCCGGGTGCAGGCCGCCCGTCGGCGTGGATGGCGCGCACACCGATCTGCTTGGTTTCATTGGTGAAGAGGGTGAACTTACCGTCCCCCTCCTGGTTGAGGAAGTAGGCGCGCTGTGCGTCGAGGTCCGAGTTGTCGATGGTGGGCGCCTCGAAGGGCGCGTCGGGCGTGTCGACCTCCCCGGGCGCCAGGCTCGGGATGGCGCACTCGCCCTCGCCGTTGACCTCATAGCCGTCGGGGCAGGCGGCCGAGAGGCCCGTGTCCGCCGCGTCCTCCCCGACCGAAGCGTCCGCGCAGGCCACCGCGCCGACGAGCAGGAGCACCATCCAGGCGAGCAAGGCGCGCATCACAGACCCCCTCCGGTCGAGGAACGAGGACGCCATCATTGCAAGACGCGTACTTCGACGCGAGCCCGCTTGGCAGACCGTGGGTGGGGACGACCGACCCCGCGCCGCTGGGGACAACTTTCTCCATTTGACAACGGTTGCACCTACATGTAGCTTTCCGAATTACATGTGGTCGAAATCGAGGAGTCGCTCATGAACCCGTCGTCGCCGCAGCCCTTCGTTCGTGTTGCCCACCCGCTCAAGTTCCCGCGCGGGGGCGGCGCTGGCCAGCGCAGCGCCGATCGACGCGACGTCACGGTGCTGGCCGAGATCAGGGAGCTCGGCGCAGACGACGCGCCGCTGCCCCTCGAGCTGAGCGAGGTGAGCGCCACGGGGGCCTTCGTCGCCAGCGACCTCCTGCTCCCGGTCGGCGCGCGCGTCGCGGTGCGCTTCGGCATCACTGGCCTCGGCGAAGCCATCGAGACCGAGGGCCGCGTCGTCCGCGTGCAGCACCGTGGCGGCCAGCCGGGCATGGGGTTGATCTTCGAGCGCATGCACGCCGACGCCCGCGCCCGTCTCCGCGCCTTCACCGCCTGGAACTGAGCCGCGCAGGGCGGCGCGCTGCCCTCCGCAAAACGCTCATCTCGGTAGCTTGTGGGGCCCCAACCCCTGTGCTAGGGTCGCGCCCTGTCTCAGCCATGGGGGGGGCCCGCTGGCACCATGAGCATCACGCTCCGCTCCTACGTTTTCCTCGATAGTCTCCAGCCCCAGCTCACCAGCTACGTGGGCAAGACCTCGCGGGGATTCCTGCCGGTGCCCGAGATGGCGTCCCTTTGGGTCGAAATCGCGCCCGGCATCGCCATCAACCGTGTCACCGACACTGCGCTGAAGGCGACCACGGTGGTCCCGGCGGTGCAGGTCGTCGAGCGCGCCTATGGCCTGCTCGAAGTGCACGACTGGGACAAGGGCGAGGTCATCAGCGCCGGCCGGGTCATCCTCGAGGACCTCGGCTGCCGCGAAGAGGACCGCATGAAGCCGAAGGTGGTCTCGAGCCAGGTCATCCGGTCCGTCGAGGCCTACCAGGCGCAGATCATCAACCGCAACTCGCGCGGCAACATGATCCTGCCCGGACAGTCGCTCTTCATCCTCGAGACGGTGCCGGCGGCCTACGTGACGCTCGCCGCAAACGAGGCCGAGAAGGCCGCGAACATCTACTTGATCGACATCCGGCCCTATGGCGCCTTCGGGCGCCTGTACCTGTCGGGCAGCGAGGCCGAGATCGACAGCGCGGTCGACGCGGCCACCGCGGCCCTCGAGGCCGTGACCGGCATCGAAGCGCCCCAGTTCAAGGACAAGTAACCCACGTTCACAACCGGCGCGGGGCCGCGAGCGCCCCGCCACAGGGAGGACCCCCGATGGCTGACGCTTTGGGCATGATC
The DNA here is from genome assembly GCA_937896275.1 of uncultured Myxococcales bacterium. Taxonomy (GTDB): domain Bacteria; phylum Myxococcota_A; class Bradymonadia; order UBA7976; family UBA1532; genus JACKDN01. The sequence goes on along the minus strand of CALBMW010000873.1, from coordinate 7,753 downwards.
GAGACCCGGGGCTTCGTGGCCATGGTCGAGGCAGCCGACGCGATGGTGAAGGCGGCCAAGGTCGAGCTGGTCGGCTACGAGAAGATCGGCGGCGGCTACACGACCGTCATCGTGCGCGGCGACGTCGCTGCGGTGAAGGCGGCTACCGAGGCTGGTGCCCGCGCGGCCGAGCGCTGCGGCGAGCTGGTCAGCGTGCACGTCATCCCGCGTCCGCACGGCAATGTCGACCTGCGGCTGCCGCTCGGGCGCAACCCCGACGCCGCGAAGTAGGCCCCGATGGTCATCGGCAAGGTCATCGGCACGGTGGTGGCCACCCGCAAGGAGGAGGAGCTCGTCGGGCTCACGTTCCTCGCGGTCGCCCCCATCGATCTCGTGACGGGCGAGGTCAAGTCGGGCGGCGTGATCGCCGTGGACGCCGTCGGGGCGGGTGTGGGCGAGGTCGTCCTCTACGCCAGCGGCTCGTCTGCGCGCCAGACCACGATCACCCAGAACCGTCCGGTCGATGCCACCATCATGGCGATCGTCGACACCTTCGAGGTGGGCGGCACGGTGCTCTACGACAAGAGCTGAGGGGGCCTCGGTGGACGACCGCCAGATTGCCAGGATCGTCGAGCAGGTCGTCGCGCGCCTCGGCGCCGGTGCCGCTGGCGGTGCGCCCGCGGTGCTCCGCCACGGCCGCGGCAGTGGTGACGTCTCCACCGACGGGCGTGGCGTCCACCGCACGGTCGACGCCGCTGCCAAGGCAGCTCGTCAGGCCTACCTGGAGTTGCACGAGCACTCCCTCGCCGACCGCAAGCGCTACATCGCCGCGCTCCGCGAGACGACGCGGCGCGAACTCGAGACGATCTGCCGGCTGGCGATCGAGGAGACCGGCCTCGGGCGCTACAGCGACAAGCTGGCCAAGAACACCCTGGTGCTCGAGAAGACGCCCGGCGTCGAGGCGCTGACCTCGACAGCCTGGACCGGCGACGACGGCCTGACCTTGATGGAGCTCGCGCCCTATGGCGTGATTGGCTCGATCACGCCGTGCACCAACCCCACCGAGACCATCCTCAATAATGGCATCGGCATGTTGGCGGCGGGCAACGCGGTGGTCTTCAACACCCACCCCAACGCCCGCAAGGTCAGCGCCTACTTCATCGACAAGCTCAACGCCGCCATCGCGGCCGAGGGCGGCCCGGGCAGCATCTTCAACTGCGTCGCCGAGCCGACCATCGAGTCGGCCGGCGAGCTGATGAAGCACCCCGACATCCGCCTGCTCGTGGTCACGGGTGGGGGTGGCGTGGTCCAGGCCGCCATGACGTGCGGCAAGCGCGCCATCGCCGCCGGCCCCGGCAATCCGCCGGTGGTCATCGATGAGACCGCCGACATCGCCCGTGCGGGGCGCGACGTGGTCTTCGGCGCCAGCCTCGACAACAACATCATCTGCATCGTCGAGAAAGAGATCATCGCCGTCGCGGACATCGCCGACATGCTCAAGCGCGAGATGAAGGCGAACGACGCGGTCGAGGTCAAGGGCGGCGATCTCAAGCGGCTCGAGAAGCTCCTCATCACGTCCGACAACCACGTCAACCGCGACTACATCGGCAAAGACGCCGCCGTCATCCTGGCCGACGCCGGCATTCGGGTCCCAGAGAGCACGCGGCTGGCCTTCGCCGAGGTCGACGAGGGCCACCCCTTCGTCCAGCACGAGATGTTGCTGCCCGTGCTCGGCTTCGTGCGCGTGCCCGACGTCGACACGGCGATCGAGTGCGCCGCGCGCTGCGAGCATGGTTACGGCCACACCGCGGTGATGCACTCGACGAACATCACGGCGCTCAGCCGCATGGCGCGCCGCATCAACACCTCGATCTTCGTGAAGAACGCGCCGAGCGCGGCCGGCGTTGGCCTCAACGGTGAAGGCTTCACCTCCTGGACAATCGCCAGCCCGACCGGCGAAGGCATGACCTACGCGCCGCACTTCGCGCGCGCTCGCCGGTGCACCCTCAAGGACTCGTTCCGCATCGTCTGATGGGCGATGCTCCCCCCGAGGGCCCCGCGCTGGGCCTGCTCGAGCTCTGCTCCATTGCCCGCGGCGTGCTCACCTGCGACGCCATGGTCAAGCGGTCCCCGGTGCGCTTGGTCCGCGCGGCTTCGACCCACCCCGGCAAGTACAGCATCCTCATCCGGGGGGGCGTCGACGAGGTGGCCGAGGCGCTCGAGGCTGGCCGCCGGATCGCCGCCGATGCCCTGATCGACCGCCTCTTCCTGCCCAACCCGCACGACGAACTCGACGCAGTGCTCGGCGGGGCGCAGGTTTGGCCGCTCGAGGCTGTGGGGGTCCTCGAGACCTACAGCATCGCCGCGACGCTGCGGGGGGCCGACGTCGCCCTCAAGGCGGCGGAGGTTCACGCCCTCCGCATCGCCTTGGCGCGCGACCTGGGTGGCAAGGGCTTCTTCGTGCTCACCGGCCTGTTGCACGACGTCGAAGAGGCGATGCGGGCTGGCCGCGCCGCGGTGGGCGAGGGCCTGCTCGCGGGCGCCGAGATCGTCGCCAACCCGCACCCCGATCTCATCGACGCCTTGGCCTGAACCGCGTCACGCCCCCGGACGCGGGCGTCAGCAGCATCCCCCGAAGGGCGCACGCGCGGTCAGAGGTTGTCCAGCAGGGCGTCGAGCTTGCGGTCGGCCTTCGTCGTGCGGCGGGGGGACCGTGGCCGGCGTGCGCGCTTGCGAGAGTGCGTGGTCTTCGCGGGGGTTGCGGCCGACTTCGCGGCGACCGCGTTCTCGGCCGCCTGCAGCTTCTCCATCAGGGACGCGACGGTCGCCTCCGCCACTCGGAGCGCCTCCTCGGCGGTGCCCCGCGCCTCGTCGCTCGCCCTGTGCTGGCGCGCGGCCTCGGCCAGCGCGACCTCGGCGGTCGCCGACTGCGCTCCCAAGGCGGCTGCCGTCTGCCATCCGGGCGCCAGGCGGACGCTGGGCCGGGTCCAGAGGGTGAGCCAACACGTCGCGGCCGACGCTGCGAGCACCGCGAAGGCCGTCACCGCCCATCGCCGCCACCGCCGGCTGCGGTAGGGCGCGACGACGGGCGTCTCCTGGTCCTCTTGCCACCGGGCCTCTCGCTGCCGCGCCACCTCCGCCGCCGAGGGGACCCCCGCGACGACCTCCGCCGGCACGGCCAGCGGCACGGGACGCGGCGGCTCTACACGAGCGACGACCGTGCGTCCGTACTGCGGCTCCACGTCGGCGTCGATGAGGTCGCGCAGCTCTCCGAGTGAGACCACCACCCCGTCCTGGTCGTAACGTCGTCGCTCCGCCATGGTTCCTCCCGGGCACCACCGTAACAGCGTGCAGGGAAGGGGCCTACTGCGATGCTGCGATGCACGGACCGCCCCGGCTACTCCGCGCGGCGGAAGTCGCGAGGCTTCTGGTAGAAGACCAACTCGATCCGTCGGTTCTTGCGCTGACCGGCCTCGCTGCTGTTGGGCGCGACGGGCCGGTTCTCGCCGAAGGGGACCGCCTCGAGGCGCGACGGATCGAGGGGCGCGTCCAGCAGGCGGTCCGCCCGGCCCAGGAAGTGCCGCACCACCGACACCGCGCGTCCCGCTGACAGGTGGTCGTTGCTCGGATAGACCGCCGAACGAATGGGGACGCCGTCGGTGTGCGCCTGCACCTGGATCTGAGCTTCGTTCTGCGCTGCCGTCACCAGGACGTCGTCGAGGAAGGGCCACATCGCCGGCCGGATGTCTGCCTTGCCCGGCTCGAACATCGCGTCCTCGCCGATGGCCACCACCACGCCGCGATAGTCCTCGAACACTTCGATGTCCACGCGCCCGTCGGGCGCGCGATTCGCGTGTCGCTCCTGTGATGCCTTCATGCCCTGCATCATGTTCTGAGCGCTGAACTTCATCGAGAAGCGCTCCTTGATGACGCTCCGCCCTTGGGGCCGGGTGAAGACCGGCGTGACCTCCTGCACCCCGAAGGCCTTCATGACCGAGCCCGAGAACAGCTTGTACTTCTGCGTCTCGAGTTGGGCGAAGGACAGCAGAAGGATGAAGAAGGTCAGCAGCAGCGACATCATGTCGCCGAACGTGACGATCCACTCGGGAGCACCCTCGGCGCACTTGTGCTCTTCCTCGAGCCCCGCGACCTCGCCCTCGTCGTCGTCTTCTTCGGCCACGCCTCAGTCCTCGGGCCGCAGGGTCTTCGACAGGAAGGTGAACTCCAGCGTCGATCCATCGATCTTCGAGGGGAGACCTGGCTTCTCGGTCGGCTCGGCTGGGCCGCGCCCGACGGGGATCACCTTGGACGGATCCAGTCCGCCGTTGACCCGCAGGTAGCGCGCGACAGAGATGGCCTGCGCCGCCGTCAGGGCCCACACGTCCTCGTACTGCGGAGCGCGCGCGCCCTCGGGACTTCCGCGCACCTCCACCGACAGCTCGAATTGCCGCTCGGCGTCGGCCTGCTCAGCCACATAGTCCAGCAGCGGCTTCGCTGCGGGCCGCAGTCGATCGGTCCCCGGGACGAAGATCTCCGACACAGGGAACATCACCACGACGCCTCGATAGCTCTCGAAGACCTCCACGTTCACGTTCGCGGTCCGCTTCTGGGCCGCCTCGGGCTGCAGCTTGCGCTTCAGCTCCTCCATGACACGCTTCGCGTTGTAGTCGATCTTCGGGTCCTTCTCGATGAGGTCCTCGGCCTTCTGGATCAGCACCACCTGTTCTTTGACCGGGATGCCGAAGCCCTGCTTGATCGTGCCGGCCAACTCCTTGAAACGAAGCACGTCCATCGAGGCGAAGGACAACAGCAGGATGAAGAAGGTCAGCAGCAGCGACATCATGTCGCCGAAGGTGACGATCCACTCGGGCGCACCCTCGGCACACGCGTGCTCCTCCTCGAGCCCGGCGACCCCACCCTCATCATCGTCGTTGGAGTCCTCGGCCACCCGGCGCCCGCCGGCTCAGGCGGCCGACTTGAGGGCCTCACGCTCAGACGGCGCGAGGAAGGTGTGCAGCGTCTCTTCGAGCATGCGCGGGTTCTCCCCGCGCTTCAGCCCCAGGATGCCCTCGAGCATCAGCAACTTGAGGTCGATCTCCTGGCCGCTGTAGTAGGCCAGCTTGTCGGCCAACGGCGTCGCGAACAGATTCGAAATGACCGCCCCATAGAGGGTCGTGAGGATCGCCACCGCCATGGCCGGCCCGATGCTCTTCGGGTCATCCATGTTGGCCAGCATGTTCACCAGGCCGATCAGCGTACCGATCATCCCGAAGGCCGGCGCGGATGTGTTGATGGCGCGCAGCATCGTCTCGCCCGCGCTGTGCCGCGCCTTGGTGAACTGAATCTCCTTCATCAGAATGGTCTCGATCTGCCGCGTCTCCGCGCCGTCGACGCAATAGTTGATCCCCTTCGCCAGGAAGGGGTCCTCGAATTGCACCCGCTCCAACGCCAGCAGCCCCTCCTTGCGTGAGATCTGCGACAGCTGGATGAACTGGGTGATGACCTCGGACTGATCCTGCAGGCTGTGGAAGAAGGCGTTCTTGGTGACCGCGAAGGTCGTGAACACGATGCCCAGCGGGTAGCGGATGAACATCGTCGCCGAGGTGCCCCCGAAGACGATCAGCGACGAAGGTGCGTCGAGAAACAGACCCAGATCGCCACCAAGCAGGATGGCGATGGTGATGAACACCGTGCCCGAGACCATGCCGATGAGGGTTGCCGTATCCATGCCTGCCGTGCGCCTCCGCGTGCTCCACCCTGCCGGGGTATCGTCCGAACGGGCCCCTACAATAAAGGAAGGGTACGGCTCAGGCCAGATCGAGGGTCAACCCCAGCCGGGGCGGCCCGCGACCTTCGCGGCCCGTGTGACGGCAACGCGTGGAAGCGGAGCGGAGAGGGGACCTTCGCGGCCCCCCGCGTGAGCGCCGAACCACCGTCGACCCGGCCCGGGGCGCCCGACCGGGGCGGTGGTCCCCGCCCAGCGCCCGGTCGACGCGCGTATCGCACGATCGCGGCGCCGGCGCCGCGCCAAACGTGAGGCTGGCGGGCACGGGAGCCTCCCCGCAAACCGCTCCGCGCCGACTCGGGGTGCGTGAAGAAGCCCTCACGGGCTGGGCAGGGAATCGAGCGGCGAGCGAGGGCCCGCTGGGCGACGTGCAGGCCGCGAAGCGCCCGGTCCGCAACGCACACCGGCCAGGCCAGCGCGAAGGCGTCCCCGTCGGTGCGCCGAGCGCTGGCCGCGGAGGTACCCCGCGCAGCGCTCGCACAGCGTGTTCGGCTCGCACAGCGTGTCCGCAGCCGTTGGTCGCCTCCTGACAGGCGATCAGGGCGCGCCCTGGCCATCGGCCGGGGGCGGCGCCGGCATGGGCTTCGGCATCTGCATCGGCACGTCCTTCCCCGCGGGCATCCCGATCGCCTTGCCCTCACCGGCACGCAGATCGATCCGCTTCACGCCGGACGGCATCTGCACCCCTTGCAGCCCCTCGGGCGCGTCGTCCGCCTTCAACTCCAGGTCCGGCACGAGCGTCACGACCTTAGCCTCGTCGCGCAGCATCTTCAGCAAGTCGGCCTTCGCCTTCCGGCTCTTCTTGTTGCGCAGGAGCTTCTCGATCGACTCCTTCACCTCATCAAAGGGACGCTGCCGCCCCTCCTTGCGCTCGGTCACCTTGATGATGTGCCAACCGAACTGCGTCTTCACCGGCTTCGAGATGTCGCCCACCTTCATCTCGAACGCGACCTTCTCGAAGTCAGGCACCATTCGCCCGCGCGTGAAGAAGCTCAGGTCGCCCCCTCGCGACGCCGTCGGCCCCTGCGAGTGCTTCTTGGCGAGCTCGGCGAAGTCAGCGTCCTTCTTCACTGCTTCCTTGTAGACCTCGTCGGCCTTCTTCTTGGCCGCGGCGTCCGCCGCCTTGTCGTCCTTGGCGACCTTCAGCAGGATGTGGCTGGCCCGCACCTGCTCCTTCACCTCGTACCGCTTCTCATTCTCCTCGTAGTACTTCTTGACCTCATCTTCGTTGACCGCCAGATCGCCCTGCTGCTCCAGCAGCTTCTGCACCGCCAGGTTGTGCGAAATGTTCTCTTTGATCTGGTCGATCGAGATGTCCGAGCTCTTCAGGTAGCGCTCGAAGTTGTCGTCGGTCCGGAACATCTTCTTGTAGTCGTCGAACTCCCGGTCGAGCTCGGGGCCCTCGACCTTGACGCCGCTCGCCGCGATCTTCTGCCCCAGGAGCTCCTTGTCGACGATCTGCTTGAGGATCGACTCCTTGTAACGCTTGGCCAGCCCCTCCGGGATCTCCTTGTTCCGGGTCGTGAACGCCTTCGTCATCTTGGCGTACTTCTTGTCGAACTCGTCCCGCGAGATCTCGACCCCGTTCACGGTGGCCAGCGGACCCGACGGCGTCGCGGCCGGTGCGTCGCCACCCTTCGCGTCGTCCGCCGCCGACTTCTCGGCCGTCACGCCGGACTTCTCAGTGCCGGTCGCCGGCGCACTCGCGCTCCCGGCGCCCCCTTCCTTATTGCCGCACCCCCCAGCCGCCAACATGGCCGCCGCACAGAGTCCGAGCTGCATCCTCTTCAAGAACATCAAAACCTCCTCGCCACCGAAACAAGCCGGATCTAAAGCGAACTCCGATAGCACCAGCGCCGGCCGCGGTCAACCACCAGCCCCCTTCGAGCTGTTCCAGGGCACTCACGTGCTCGTTTCCGCTCAATCGGGGGCCGTGGCCGGCGCCTGTCCAGGGCGCCCCGGCGGCAGACCGCGTGTGCCCACCGAAAC
>CALBMW010000872.1 GCA_937896275.1 uncultured Myxococcales bacterium | reverse complement strand
CTGGCGGCGGCGCGGGCGGCGGTGCGGGGGTAGAGGGGGCGCCGTGGGAACCATCTGGGGCCCCTCTTCGCAGGACGCGAGGAGCGGTCACGGAGGGTTCCTGACACGCCACTCGACAGCGACATCCGCCGCCGTCGCGGACCGGCCATATGTCAAGTGGCGAGTCTTGACCCCGCCGACGCGACCCCCGATGCCGACAGCGACATCCGCTGCCCGTCGCGGACCGCTAAATGTCAAGTAGCGAGTCTTGACCCCCCCGATTGACCCCCCCGATCCGCACGACCGCGCCCGGCGTGTGGCGTGCCAGCGCGTAGTCTTGCATCCGCGGCCCCTACTTGATATGCGGGTCTCCCCGCGCTCCGCCCGCGCGCGTTCTGGAGGCCTGCATGAGCGATAAGGTACGCGCCGGCGCCGTCGCTGACGCCGTCATCGGCCAGTATCGGGAGTTGACCGCCGCCGCGATGATCCTCGGGATCATCCAAGGCATCATCCTGAACCTGGCCTTCGTCTACGCCGCCCTGAAGCTCGGCTTCAGCATCGGCGGCTCCACGGTGGCCTCGATCATGGGCTACGCCCTCCTGCGCGGTGTGCTGCGCAAGGGCACGATGATCGAGAACAACATCAACCAGACCATCGCGTCGGGCATCAACACCGCCGGCACGGGCGTCGTGTTCACGGTGCCAGCCCTGTTCATGCTCGACGCCAAGTGGCGCGCGGCGGGCGGGCCCGGCCTCGAGTTCCACTGGGCGCCCCTGGCCATCGGCGGCGTGGCCGGCGCCATCCTGGGCGTCGTCCTCATCATCCCGCTGCGCAAGCAGATGATCGATCTCGACCGCCTGCGCTTCCCCTCGGGCGTCGCGGTGACCAGCATCATCCGCGCCGGATCGAGCGGCGTCGACAAGGCCAAGCTGCTCGGCATCGGCTTCCTCATCTCGGCGTGCTGGAAGCTGCTGATGGTGTCGGGCTGGATCGACATCGAGGGCTACATCGCCGAGGAAGAGTTCAACTTCAGCTTCGGCGTCATCCCGTCCTACCTCGCCCCCGCGCTGAACCTGTCGCTGATGAACGTCGCCGCCGGCCTGCTCGCCGGGCGGGGCGGGCTGCCCTTCTTCGTGGGCGGCGCCCTGGCGTGGTGGGTGGTCTCGCCGGCCGCGGTGGCCGCCGGCTGGGTGCCGGCCGAGATCGCCGCCGATCCCGACGGGTGGTACTTCATCTACAGCAAGATGTTGCGCCCCCTGGGCATCGGCACCCTGATCGGCGGGGCGCTGATGGGCGTGGTCATGGCCTTCCCTGCCATCCGTTCGGCCCTGCGCAGCCTGGCCAGCGCCGCCCGCACGGCCGGCGCTGGCGGCAGCAAGGTGGGCAGCGACGAGATGCCCCTCTGGGTGCTCGTCGCCGGAACCATCGCCGCCATCGCGCTCTTCTTCACCGCCTCGATGATGAGCGGCGGTGAGTCGATCGGTCAGGCCATCGTCGCCTCGGTCGTGGGCACGGTGTGGCTGGGGCTCGCGGGCCTCATCGTCGCCCAAGCTACCGGAATGACTGACATATCACCGATGTCTGGGATGGCGCTCATCTCGGTGACGCTGATGATGTGGCTGCTCGACGGCAACATCGCGGGCGCCATGGTCGTGGGCGTCGCGGTCTGCGTCGCCATCGGCCAGGGCGCCGACATGATGCAGGATCTGAAGACCGGCTTCATGGTCGGCGGCCGCCCCATCAAACAGCAGATCGCGCAGTTCTCGGTGACCTGGATCGGCGCGCTCCTGGCCCTCGCGGCCGTCTACTTCCTGTGGAAGGGCGGCCCCGGCGGCCAGAACGGCTTCGGCGAGGGCACGCTGCTGCCCGCCCCGCAGGCCGGCGCCCTCATGGGCATCATCGACGCGGTCAAGAACGGCAACGTGCCGGTGGACAAGTACGCGATGGGGGCCGCGGTGGGATGCCTGCTCGGCGCCGCGCCCATCGCCGGCCTCGGCGTGCTGGTGGGCCTCGCGATGTACCTGCCCTTCTCGATCACCCTGGGCTACGGCATCGGCTGCGTCTCGCAGATGGCGATCGAGCGCAAGATGGGCCTGCACTTCGTCGAGCACAAGCTGGTGCCGCTGGCCGCCGGCCTGATCGTCGGCGAGGCGCTCACCGGCGTGGGCCACGCCACGTTCAAGATCATCCAGGCGCAGATGGGAGGCTGAGATGAACCCGTTCATCGGACCGGCGCTGTTCGCCGTGGGCATCATGGTGGCCATCTCGGGCGGCGCGAAGCTGGCGGACAAGATCGGGGCGTGGCCGGACTCGACGCCCATCTTCATCGGCGGCGCGGTCGTCGCGGCCGTGGGGCTCGTCCTGTGGCGCCGCCAACGCGCCGCGACGCGGGTCTTGGAACAGAAGGCGATGGACGCGGGAGGCGACCACTCGCGCAACCCCTTCCAGCTGCTCGAACGCCTGATCGGACCCGCCAGCGCCCTGGGCGACGAGATGGGCCACCTGGGCCACGAGGCGATCTGCGTCCGCGTCGACGAGCTGCTCGAGGCCTACGTGCTGCCCTTCGCCGAGGTGCGCCAGCGCGTCATCGACCGCCTCGGCATGACCGCGGGCGCCGAGATCCTGGTCACGATGGCCTTCGGTGAGCGCATGCTGAACCGCACCTGGTCGGCGGCCGGCGACCACCACCTGCCCGAGGCCCGCGCCTGCTTCCCCGACGCCCTCGAGGCCTTCCACGAGGCGCAGGCTCAGGCCAAGGCGGCCCTGGCCAAGGCCTGACCCTCAGCCCGTTCGCCAGAGCGGCTCGCCCGATGGCAAGCAGCCGGCGTCCACGTGCGCGGTGACGAAGCGCTCGGCGTGGAAGCCCTCGAGCGACGCCTCGAAGGACAAGCCCGCCTTGCGCTTGAGGTGGCGGACGAAGTCTCGCGCCGCCGGGAGTTGCGCCCACACGCTGGGTAGAAACAGGCCCTGATGGTGCGCGTCGCCGATCATCACGCCGTCCACACCCGGCCTGATCTTGGCGATCAGGTCTGCCTCGTTGACGAAGGGCAGCGGCACCAGCGGGCTGAGCACCGAGAGGGACAGATCGAGGCGGTCCAGCTCGTCGGCGCGCAAGGGATCGAAGCGCGGATCGCGGAAGGCGGCGCCAAACGCGTTGTGGGCCACGTCCTCGATCAGGGGGCGGCGGGCCGCGACCGATCCGATGCAGCCCCGCAGATCGTCCTCGTCGGCGCGCGCCGCGCGCAGCCGCAGCGTGACGAAGCAGGCACCCGGCTCGGCCAGCGCCGGATCGAAGTCCTCGACCCGCACGCGCAGCGGCGCCTCGAACGCCAACCCGTGCTCGATGCTGCGCGCCGCCACGCGCACCAGCGTCGGCCCGTGGACGGCGAGCAGTCGCTCGGTGGCGCCGATCAGCGCGTCGAGGCTCATGCCGCGCCCCCCTCGGTGAACACCCACGCGCCGTAGCCCACCACCCGGCGCCGGTCGCCGGCGGTGTCGCCGCTGCTCCGCAGATCGACCGTCGTCACGTCGAGCCCGTGCCGCATCGCCGCCACCAGCAGACCACCGACCGGCACGCGGCCGCAGGCCCCCTCCGGGTCGAGCCGCTCCGGTGCGAGGCCCTCGATGGCCGTGCAGGTCTCGGCGTCCACCATCTTGGCGGAGCCATAGTCGAGGTAGTGGCTCAGATCGCTCGACACCACGATGAGCGTCTCCGGCCCGCCCCACAGCAGATCCAGCACCTGGGCCACCTCGGCGGCGCTGGCCGAGCCCACCACGAAGGGGACCACGGAGAAGTCGTCCAACGCGATCTGGAGGAAGGGCAGGTGCACCTCGAGGCTGTGCTCGTCACGATGCGTGGCGTCCGAGACCGAGACCTGCGGCAACTCGCGCGCGCGCCGGGCCGCCGCGACGTCGACGGGCACCCGCCCCAGGGGCGTCTCGAAGGCCGTGACCGAGGGCAGCGCCAGGCCGCGCACGGCGACGCGGTGGCAGGGCCCCAGGAGCACCACCCGCCGGACGACGCCGGCCAAGGGCGCCAGGCGCGCGTAGGCGCTGCCCGCCACGGGTCCCGAGTAGGCGTAGCCCGCGTGCGGGGCGATGATCGCCTTGGGCGGCGGTCCCTTCGAGGGCCGCGCGTCGCGCAGGTGCCGTTGCACCTCGTCGCGCAGGGCCAAGGGGTCGTCGGGATAGAACAGGCCGGCCACGGCCGCGGGTCGCACGGCGTCCATCTGCCACCTCCCGCCTGCACGGCGCGCGCAACGCGAGCCGGCGCGGCTATATCTGATTGAGTAGATGCGCGGCCACGATAGTCGCCGCGTCGCCGGTCACCAAGCCCCAGGAGGCGCCATGGCAACCGCCCGCCAAGCTCCCGACGACCACTTCCCAGCGCGCCACTGGCACGCGCTGGAGGACGGCCGCCTCGTCTGCGACGTCTGCCCTCGCGCCTGCGCGCTCAAGGACGGCCAGAGGGGCCTGTGCTTCGTGCGCGCCCGCGAGGGCGACCAGCTCGTCCTGACCACCTATGGCCGTTCCAGCGGCTTCTGCATCGACCCGATCGAGAAGAAGCCCCTCAACCACTTCCTGCCCGGCACCCCGGTGCTGTCCTTCGGCACGGCCGGCTGCAACCTGACCTGCGCCTTCTGTCAGAACTGGGACATCAGCAAGTCGCGCGAGGTCGACACCCTGGCCGATCGGGCCTCGCCCGACATCATCGCCCGCGCGGCCCTCGCCACGGGCTGCCGCAGCGTCGCCTTCACCTACAACGACCCGGTGATCTTCCTCGAGTACGCGGTGGACGTGGCCGACGCCTGCCGCGCGGTGGGCATCAAGGCGGTGGCGGTGACGGCCGGCTACATCTCGCCGGGCGCCCGCGAGGAGTTCTTCGCGCACATGGACGCCGCGAACATCGACCTCAAGGCCTTCACCGATGAGTTCTATCGAAAGCTGTGCACCGGCGCCCTCGAGCCGGTGCTCGACACGCTGCGCTACGTGAAGCACGAGACCGACGTCTGGCTCGAGCTCACCACGCTGCTCATCCCGGGCCAAAACGACGGTGACGAGGAGCTGCATCGGCTGTCCGAGTGGGTGGCCACCGCGCTCGGCCGGGACGTGCCGCTGCACTTCTCCGCCTTTCACCCAGACTTCCGCATGCTGGACGTGCCGCAGACCCCGATCGCGACGCTGCGCCGCGCCCGCGAGATCGCGCGCGGCCACGGGCTCCGCTACGTCTATACGGGCAACGTCCACGACCTCGAGGGCGACGCGACGCGGTGTCACGCCTGCGATCACCTGCTGGTTCAGCGCGACTGGTACACGCTGTCGACCTGGGGTCTCGGCCCCGACGGCGGCTGCGAGCGCTGCGGCGAGCCGCTGCCCGGCGTCTTCGAGGGTCGGCCCGGCACCTGGGGCGCGCGTCGTCAGCCGGTGCGGCTGGCCGAGTTTCGGTAGTGGCGGCGCGATTCCGCTTGCCCCCCGCGGCCCATCCGCCATGCTCGCGCCACGCATGATCGGGAGAGACCCTGCGCGACCCGGCGGTCCACGCTCCGGCAGTCCACGCTCCGGCCGTCCACGCTCCGGCGGTCCACGCTCCGGCGGTCCACGCTCCGGCGGTCCACGACCTCGAGTTGTCGCCCGCGCTCTCCGACGCCGAGGTCGACGCCCTCGGGGGTGACGGCTGGTTCGTCCGCGACGGCTTCCTGGGCGCTGACCGGGCGCTCGCCGCGCGCGACGCGGCCCGGTCGCTCGCCGCAGCCGAAGCCTTGCGCGCCCCGGGCCTCGGCCGTGGCGCCGATCATCGCCTGGACCCGACCGTCCGCGGGGATCAGACAGCCTGGCTGCGCGATCACCTCGCGGATCCCCGCCTCGCCGTCGTGAGCGCCCGCTTCGAGGCCCTGCGTGTCGAGTTGAACGCCGCGACCTGGTTGGGCCTGACGCACTTCACGGTCCAGCTCGCCTGCTACCCCGGTGGGGGCGCGGGCTACGCGCGGCACCTCGACGCCCTGCGCGGATCGATCAACCGGGTGGTGACCGCCATCGTCTACCTCAACCCGGAGTGGCTGCCCGAGCACGGTGGCCTGCTGCGCCTCTTCGTGACCGGCACGCCCGAGGTGGCCCCGCTCCTCGACCGCCTGGTCGTGTTTCGCAGCGACGCCGTCCCCCACGAGGTGTGCCCCACGTTTGCCGAGCGTTGGGCGCTCACGGCGTGGTTTCGCAAGCGCGATCCCGAGCGACCCGCGATATAGTCGCGCGCGTGGCGCACTTCGACTTCTACCTGCGGGTTACCCCCGACGAGTGGTCCGAGTACTACCGCGGCGTGGCCCGAAACGTCGTCGCGACCGCGCATGACGGGCGCCGTGTTCAGTTTCACGCTCGCCACCTGCAGCGCTTCGTCAGCCGGGACGGGATCGAAGGCACGTTTCGCCTGACGATCGACGCCGACCACAACTTCGTGTCCCTCGAGCGCCTCGAGCGCGGCGGATCATCGGGCGGCTGGCGCGCCTGAGGCGCTCGACGTTCCGCGCCCGTCGGCTATGATGCCGGGCCAAACCGTCGCTCCTGGAGAACCTTATGTCGGGCTCGACCGATCTTGACGATCTGCTGGCCGCCGCGCTGGGCGACGACGAGGACGCCGCCTGGCAGGCGGTGATGTCCCTGCACCAGCGTGGGGACATCGCCACGCTCGAGGCGGCCCGCGCGCGCCTCGACGATCCCGATCCTCGGGTTCGCTGCCGCGCGGCCGACGTGCTGGGGCAGCTCGGCGTGCCCGAACGCACCTTCCCCGCGGCCTGCTTCGACGCCCTCGCCGAGCGCCTCGCGCGCGAGGATCACCCCGCCGTGCTGGGTGACCTGGGCATCGCGCTCGGCCACCTGGGCGATCCGCGCGCGGTGCCGCTGTTGGTGCCCCTGGCGGGGCACGCGGCGGCCGAGGTCCGCTACGGCGTGGTCGCGGGCATCATGGCGCAGGACGATCCGGCCGCCCTGGCCACGCTGATCGCGCTGAGCACGGATCCCGATCTCGACGTCCGCGACTGGGCCACGTTCGCCCTCGGCAGCCAGACCGAGGCCGACACGCCCGCCCTTCGTGCGGCCCTCTGCGCCCGCCTCGCCGACGAGGACGCCACCGTCCGCATGGAGGCCATCGTGGGCCTGGCCGCCCGCGGCGACGCGACCGCGGTGCCCGCCCTCATCGCCGCCTTCACCGCCGGCGAGTTGAGCGCGGAGTTGGTCGAGGCCGCGGCCAGCCTGGGCGATCCCCGCTTGCAGCCCGCGCTCCGGACGCTCCGCGCGCACCCGGACGCCACCGCCTACTTCGAAGAGGTGCTCGACGAGGCGCTGCATCGCTGCGACCCCGATCTGGACGCCTGAGGGCCGAGGGCTTTGAGCCGGAAGCCGAGAGCTCGAGTCTGACCTGGAGGTCCCCGTGACGCAGCCCCCCACCTGGGACCTGTCGGCTTGGTTCCCCGGCCTCGACAGCGAGGCGTGGCGCGTTGCCCGGGGTGCGGTCGACGCGACGCTCGCCGACTTGAAGGGGCGCGCGATCGCGCTCGCCCCCCCCGTGGTCGACGATCACGAAGCGTGGGTCGCCTTGCTGCGGGCGGTCGAGGCCGCACGCGCGGAGCTCGGTCACCTCGACGCCTTCGCCGGCGCGCTCGCGGCCGCCGACGCCCACGATCCCGCGGCGAAGCGCGAGACCGCGGCGCTGGCCAGCCTGGGAGCGCGCTCCGATCAGGTCGAGGCCGCCCTGATCGCCGGCCTCGGCGCGGCAGAGGCCGCCGCCTTCGAGGCCCTGATCGCCCACCCCGATCTCGAGGGCGCGGCCTACCGCCTGCGACGCCTGCGCGATGAGGCCGCGCGGAGCATGAGCCCCGAGCTCGAGATGCTGGCGGCCGAGCTCGGCGTGACCGGTCTCGACGCCTGGGGCCGACTCTACGAGCAGGTGACCGGCGAGCTCGACTTCGAGCTCACCCCCGGACGCCGCGTGCCCTTCGCCTGGAAGCGGAGCCTGACCCAGGACCCCGATCCGGCGATTCGCCGCGCCGCCCTCGTCAACAGCAACGCCGAGCTGGCCGCCCGCGGCTCGGTCTTCACGGCGGCTCTCAACGGAATCGCCGGCACGCGCCTCGCGCTCTGGGCGCGCCGCGGCATCCCTCACTTCCTCGACGAAGCCGTCCACGGCGCCGCCATCACCCGGGCCACGCTGGACACCATGATGGGCGTCTGCGCCGAGTACGCGGAGCTGCCCCGCCGCTACCTACGCCTCAAGGCGGGCCTCATGGGTATGGAGCGGCTGGGCATGCAGGATCTGTCGGCCCCGGTGCCGGTCCCCGATCCCCCGCCCCTCCCCTGGGCCGAGGCGACCCGCATCGTGCTCGACGCCTTCGACCGCTACGACCCCGAGATGGGCGACTTCGCGCGCCACGCGCTCGCCCACCGCTGGATCGAGGCCGAGCCCCGCCCCGGCAAGCGCCCCGGCGCCTTCTGCACGGGTTCGCGCGTGGCGCGTGAGTCCCGCGTCTTCATGACCTACCAGGACACCCTGGGTGACGTGCAGACCCTGGCCCACGAGTTGGGGCACGCGTATCACAACTTCGTCATGCGCGATCTGCGCCCCTTCGCGACGGGCTACGCCATGACGCTCGCCGAGACCGCCTCGACCTTCGCCGAGTCGCTGGTCGGCGAGGCCCTGCTGGCCGCGCCGGGCGCGGGACGCTCGCAGACGCTGGCCGTGCTCGACCTGCGCATGGACCGCGCCGCGTCCTTCCTGCTCAACATCCCGATGCGCTTCGAGTTCGAGCGCGCCTTCTACGAGGCCCGCCGCGAGGGCGAGGTGCCCACCGAGCGGCTGTGCGCCCTGATGGAGGAGACGCAGCGCGCCGTCTATGGCGATGCGCTCGACCCGCAGGCGCTGGACCCCTGGTTCTGGGCCTCGAAGCTGCACTACTTCATCACCGGCGTCAGCTTCTACAACTTCCCGTATACATTCGGTTATCTGTTCAGCTTGGGGGTCTGGGCGCGGGCGCGGTCTGCCGGCCCCGCGTTTCGGCCGACCTACCGCGCGTTGCTCCGGGCCACGGGCAGCGGCACCGCCGAGCAGGTCGCGCGCGACGTGCTTGGCATCGACCTCGAGAGACCCGAGTTCTGGCGCGAGACCATGACGATCGTCGCCGACGACCTGGCCCTCTTCGAGCAAGCGATCGCGCCGCCGGCCTGAGGCCGGGGCACCGCTGCGCGCGCGCACGCGAGGCCGCCGGCACGCCGCGACTTGATTCCAGGGGCTCGCTTCCGCAGGGTGCGAGCGCAGGAGGGACCTGTGGCCGCCTCGTGGCGGTGGAGCGGCGATGCGAACAGCGTCCGTGGTGCTGGGTGTCCTCGTCGGTGGCGCGTTGGGGTGGTCGGTGCGAGCGTGGCGCTCGGACCCGCCCGTCGTCGCGGCCGCGCGCGTCTCCAAGGTGGCCAGCACACGCCACGAGGGGCGCATCGTGCGCGGCGACGTGCGCGAGTGGGTGCACCCGGTCCTCGCCTGTGAGCTGAATCACGACGCGGCCGACGCGCGCCTCGAGCCGGTTCGGCTTCGCCTGGCCGAGGCCGTGGCCAACGCGCGCTCCGCCGGCGGCGTCGACGACATCGCGGTCTACGTCCGCGACCTCGTCGACGGCGGCGCCGTCGGGATCGACGCCGATCACCGCTTTCCCCCGGCGAGCCTGCTCAAGACACCCGTGCTGATGGGTGTGCTCCGCGCGGCGGTCAGCCAACCGAACCTGATGAGCAAGAAGGTGAAGATGCCGGCGGCCTGGCCCGACAGCGAGGTGCCCCCCGAGGGCACGCTCGAGGTCGGGCGCGAGTACTCCATCGCCGAGCTGGTCGAGGCCATGATCCTGAAGTCGGACAACGACGCGAAGGATCTGCTGATCTCGGCGCTGGGCTCGGACCTGATCCTCGACGTGCTCAAGGACTTCGGCCTGGCGCAGGGCGACATGGACATGTTCGCCCGCATCGTGACGCCGCGCACCTACGCGCGCGTCTTCGAGGCCCTCTACAACGCGATCTACGTGGAGCCCGACGCCTCGAGCTATGCGCTGAGCCTGCTGGCGCGCAGCGAGTTCACCGCGGGGATCGTGCAGGGCACGCCCGAGGGCGTGCGGGTGGCCAACAAGTTCGGCTACCGCATCGACGACCGCGCCGATCCGCCCAAGCGCTTCCTGCACGACTGCGGCATCGTCTACCAGCCGCAGCGCCCCTTCGTTCTCTGCATCATGACCCGCGGCGACACCATCAAGCGCCTCACTCAGGTGGTGCAGGACATCGCGCGGGTCGTCTACCGCGCCACGTCGGAGCGCACCGCCACGAAGCCGCGCTCCGACTGGCCGCCGCCCCCACCCCTGCCCCCGCCGATCTGAGCGGCCTCAGAGGGCCGCCGCACCCCAGGCGTCGGGCTCGTGCACGGCCCCCGCGAGGCGGGCGAGGTACTCCGACCGGGGCAGCGGCAGCGCGCCCATGCTCAGCAAGTGGGCCGTCACCTGCTGGCAATCGACGAAGTGAAAGCCCCACGCCGCGAGGCGGCCGCACAGGTCGACGAGCGCGACCTTCGAGGCATCGGGCACCGCCGACACCATCGACTCGCCGAAGAAGGCGCGCCCCATCGCGATCCCGTACAGGCCGCCCACCAGTTGGCCACGCGCGTAGGTCTCGACGCTGTGCGCGTAGCCCATGGCGTGCAGGCGCTGGTAGGTCTCGACCATGTTGGGCGTGATCCAGGTGCCCGTCTGCTGGCGCCGAGGCTGGCGCGCGCAGAGGTCCATCACGGCGGCGAAGCGGGTGTCGTAGCGCACCTCGAGGTGGCCCCGGCGGAGCACCTTGGTCAGCGAACGCGACACGTGCACGCCGCGCGGAAAGAGCACCAGGCGTGGATCAGGCGAGAACCAGGGGATCGGCGCAGCACCCGTCCAGGGGAAGAGGCCCTTCTGGTAGGCCTCGAGGATCAGCTCGGGCGTCAGGCGCCCCCCCAGCGCGGCCAGACCGTCAGCCTCGGGCGCGTAGCGCTCCGGGAAGGCGGGGACTCGGTCGGACCGGACCAGGTGAAGCGGCATCGCCATTCCATGCCACGCTGAGCCGGGGAAGCGCAAACGCGCGCGTTGGGTCAGGCGGGCAGCAGGGCCGACACGGCGGCGAAGGCCAGGGCGGCCGCGGCGGCGAAGGCCGCGGGCGCGACCCAGGCAG
>CALBMW010000871.1 GCA_937896275.1 uncultured Myxococcales bacterium | reverse complement strand
CGTCACCGGGCACTGCGTCACCGGGCGCGGCGTCGGTCAGCCACCAGCCCGCATCGCCGGCGGACCAGGCCGGATCGGACGCCGACGCGCCGGGCTCGCGTGAGGGCACCTCGAGGCAGCCGGGCGCCATCCAGAGCGCCAGCACCACGCACCACCCGATTCGGCCGTTCGCTTCGCACATCGCATGGTGTTGGACGCCCGAGCGGGGGTCACCTGTCCGCTTTTTCTGCTACAACCGCCGCCGGAGGAGTGATGGCCAGGTCCCAAGCCCGCCGCGTCGCCGTGCTCGTCTCGGGTCGAGGCACCAACCTGCAGGCCTTGCTCGACGCAGTCGCCGCGCCCGACTACCCCGCCCGGATCGCCCGGGTCGTCAGCAACGTCCCGGGCGCGGGCGCGTTGGCGCGCGCCGAAGCCGCGGGGGTGCCCGTGGCCGTGATCGATCACCGCCCCTTCGGAAAGGACCGCTCCGCCTTCGAGGCCGCGCTGACCGCCGAGCTCGAGGCGTGTGGGGCTGAGTTGGTGTGCCTCGCCGGCTTCATGCGGCTCTTGACCGACGGCTTCGTGGCGCGGTGGCGCGATCGCCTCATCAACATCCACCCGTCGCTGCTGCCGGCCTTCAAGGGGCTCGACACCCACGCGCGGGTCCTGGCCGCCGGTGTGCGCTTCACGGGCTGCACGGTGCACTACGTGCGCCCCGCGATGGACGCCGGCCCCATCATCGCTCAGGCGGTGGTGCCCGTGCGACCGGAGGACACGGCGCAGACGCTCGCCGCGCGCGTCCTCGTCGAGGAGCACCGGCTGCTGCCCGCGGTGGTGCGGTGGTGGGCCGAGGGTCGTCTTCACCCCGAGGGTGAGGTCGTGACGGTGGCGGGGGCGATCACGCCGGCCGCCGGGCTCGTGAACCCGACGGCCTGAGAGAGTCGCGAACGTCGTTCAGGGCGCTCTCAGCTGCGGCGACCCGGGCGGGTCTCGAAGACGTACTCGACGAGGCTTCCGTCACGGAAGGTCATGTGGACCTGCCCGTCGTCGCGCTCCACGTTGACCTGCTGGTCGTCCAGGCTCCAGTCCTTGGCCAACTGCACGGCCTCGATGCGACTGTCGCACGCCTGCTCCTCGACGCGGGTCGACACGGTGAAGACGTGGATGATGTCGGGAATATCGATGATCTCGGTGATCTCGGCAGTCTCGGCGGTCTCGGCAGTCTCGGCAAGCAGCTCTGTGGCGGCTTCCTCCATCGGAACTCCTCTCGCCGGCGCGCTGCGCGCCGGGCGGCCGCGTGTCGCGGCATGGCTGAGGGGCGAGGGGCGCCCGGGGTCTGCCCGAATCCTTCACGCCGGCCCACGCGGTGCGCGGACCTGGACGACGTTCGACACGGGTGGGGGTCACCCTCGGCACGCGGAGCTGCGTCGCAGCGTCCGGGACCGGGTCGGGTCGGGTCGGGCCCGTATTCTTCGAGTGCGAAGCGTCGAAGTCAAGTCGGGGCGGTCAGAGGTCCTCCCCCGGCGCCACCGGATCCGGTGCGGGGGGGGCAGTGCTTGTGCCTGGCCCCCCGGGCTCGGGCGCCATCATGGTCGCCACCGCGACCAGCGCGTCGTGGATCCGCTGCTGGTGTTCGGCCGGCAGCGCGGCCAGCCGCCCCATCAGCGGCCCGTGGAGGGCGGCCGGGGCCCGCGCGGCGGCCGTGTGCCCGGCGGCCGTGAGCGCCAGCAGCACTCGGCGCCGGTCGGACGCGCTGCGCGTTCGCGTCACCAACCCGCGCGCCTCGAGTCGGTCCAGGATGCCCGTGACCGTCGCCTGGCTCAGCGCCACCTGCTGGGCGAGCTGGCCGGGGGTGATCCCGTCGGTCCTCCCCAGGCGCCGCAGGCACACGAGCTGCGGTCCCGTGAGCGAGTGCGCGCGCTCCAGGTGGCGGCTGTTCACGTCGATGGCGCGCGTGATCTGCCGCAGGGCCTGCAGGATGCCCTCTTCGAGCGAACCGTCCATCGCGCCCCCAGCACTCATGGGTGAATCCCGAGCTCGGCCAGCACGCGCCCGCGGAGCGCCTCGAGCCGTCGCCGCACCAGTCGCGGAAAGGGAAACATGAACAGGTAGTCCGGCCCCGTGAAGGCCCTCGCGATATGGGCCAGGGTCGCGTCGGACACCCTCCCGTCGATCTCGGCCTCGACCCGCACCGTCTCGGCGTAGGCCCGCCACTCCCACCACGCGCGTGCGCTCAGGCCGGCGGGCAGCAGGAACACGTAGCTGAACTGAAAGACCCCCGGCCATCGCCGCGCGTCCCGCAGGTGCACCGCCTCGTGCCGCAGGATGCGGTAGACGCCCGCCGCGCCCTGCCGCTCGCACCACGCCCGGCTGGGAAACCAGACCCGGCCGAACATGACGGTCGTGTAGTCGGTGAGGTAGCGCGCGTTGAACGGTCGGACCGCCGCGCCGATCAGGCGCTGCAGCCGGGACTCGTCCTTGTAGCGGAGGCCGAAGCGCGGCAACTCATGTGCGAGCCGCGCTTCGAGGTCTGCGAGATCGGCCGGGCCGATGGAGCGGCGTGCCACTCGCCTTCAGCTCGGCCGAAGCCGCGAAGGGTGCCGACCGGGGCTCAGTTCAGCACGACCTGCTGCTTGAGCACGATACCCTTGTCGGTCAGGTGCATCGAGTAGGAGAGGGCCCCGAAGAGCTGCATGATGCTCTGGGTCATCTCCATCTCGGCCTTCTTCTGGGCCTGCATCTCGGGCGGCAGGAAGGCCATCTGGGCCTCCATCTGCTTCTTCAGCATGCCGCTGAACTTCGACATGTCGTAGCTGACGGCCAGCAGCGGCGGATCAGAGTCGACCTTGCCGGCCAGGATGGCGCCGAGGTTCTTCTCTTCGCCCGCGCCCACGCTGAGCGCCAGCGCCGAGCCCTTCATGGCGATGTGCGGCGCGTCCACCACCGGCGGGACGAGCCCGGCAGGCAGCGCGACGGCCATGCCGTCGTCCTTGACCTCGAGCGAAGCCAGCGGCGGCACCATGCCCTTGGCCATGTTCAGCAAATCCATGGGCTTGTCGATCGCCAGCAGCACGCTCGCCTTGATGTCCTTGGGCTGCGGGCCCGAGAAGTCGGCGCTCTTGACCACCAGGTTGAAGCCCTTGATTCCATTCAGGAAGGGGGGCATCGGCTGGCTCAGGCCGGCCTGCATCTCGGCCGCCGAACCGTTGAGGTCGGCCAGCATCTCGCACTTGTAGGGCGCCGCGGTGATCGCGCCGACCTTGCCCTTGAGGAACTCGACCGTCTTGCCCAGATCGACGCCGACGCCGAACGAGAACATGCTGCCCATCGAGCCGCTGCCACCCAGGCCGGGCACCGGCGCGGCGAGCGCCATCAGCGCCTTGCCGAGCTCCGGCTTCGTCTCGATGATCCAGCTCATCGCCATCTTGCTGGCGGTCATCTCGGTGTAGCCGAAGGAGAGCCGCGGGGCGTTGTCGACCATGCCGAGGATCTCGGTCTGGCACACGTCGGACAGCGGCGGCATCGGAGCCTCCATCGCGGCCCAGACCTCGCCATTGAGGCCCTTGCCACGGCCGAGCACGATGTTCGCGATGCCCTTGAGGTCGACGTAGCCGGTGCCGTAGCCCTTGAAGCCGTACTCGCCGGCCAGCTTGGCCAGGGCGCCGGTGCTCGCCAGGCTCGCCGCGGGCTTGGTCTGCCCCAGGATGATCGGGATGGTCTTGGCGGCGGCCTTCTCGGGGGTGACCGCGAAGACCAGCTCGTTGCCGACGATGGCGATCAGGACGGTCAGGCCGTCCTTGGTCACGCCCCAGTATTCCTGCTCGCCGGTCTTCATCACCGGCGCCTTGACGCCGGCCTTGGCCTCGACGCGGGCGACGGCGGCCTTGAGCGCCGCGGCGTCCTTGAGGTCGACGCGGAACACCGGCAGGAGGCCCACGCCGTAGATGGCGAAGTGGGGCTCGGTGCTGATGCCGAGCTTCTCGAGCCCGGCGCGGTTCAGGTTACCATTCAACTCGCCGAGCACCGCGGCGCCGATCTTGTCGTCCTGGCTCTCGCTGGCCCCGAGGCGCGCGGCCTCCTTGGCGAGCTCGGTCTGCAGCTTCGCCAGCGCCGGCTCGAGCGCCTTGAAGATCTTGTCCATCGCGTCGCGTGGCATCGGCGCCGAGTTGGCGATGACATACGGCGTGTCGGACGGGATCATCGCGAAGGACGCGGGCGCGGGCATCGCCGCTCCGCCCGCCTTCGCCATCGCGCCCTTGGCCGCGCTGCCGGTCTGGCCCGCCGCCGCGTTGTCGCCGGTGCCCGTGTCGCTCTCGTTCTTGCACCCGAACATCATCGCGACAGCGAGTCCGGCGATCAGGGCAAGGCGGTTGGTTCTGGTCATCTTGTTCCCCCTGCGCGCCGGGTGGCACGCGGTCCTTCAGAAAAGCGGCAAGTCACTACCAATCCAGAGCCCCCCGCGCAAGAACTTTGCCTGGGAGGGACCTTGGGCCGTTGGCCTACCGACGTCCTTGGTGTCTTCCGGGTCGCCGAATCTTATCCGGCGTCGGCGTCGAGGGTGCCCATGCGCTCGACCCACCGCAGGGCGTCGAGCGTCGTCGCGCGGATCGCGGGCCCGTCGAGGCCGAGGGTGTCGCGATCGAGGTTGGGCCAATCACCCTGCTCGCAGGCGCGGACCAAGCCCAGGATGCGCCCCAGCGGTCCCTCGCCGCGCAGCAGGGCCGCCTCGGTGGCCGGCGTGAGACACAGGGGGCTCACGGCTTCGAGCATGGGCCGGTCGAGCAGGGCGTCGAGCAATGAGAAGAGGCCCACCGTGAACGCCGCGGAGGGATCGACCCCCAGCCCGCACTGCTCGGCCAGCTGCTCGGCCAGCCGCGCCCGCAGCTGCGCGCTCATGACCAACGCCTCGGGCTTGTCGTCGCTCAGGTTGCCCATGGCAGCCAACATGGCCCACTGCCGCACGCGGCGCTCGCCCAGCAGCACCAGCGCCGAGCGGATCGAGCGCACCGGGTTCCGCAGCCCGACGAGCGGCGAGTTCAGGTAGCGCAGCAGCCGGTAGCTGAGCGCCACGTCCTGGCTGAGCGCCGCCTCGATCGCGTCGAAGTCCATCTCGGGATCGGCCAGCTGGCGCATCAACCGCAGGAGCGTCAGCCGCCCGGGGGCCAGGCTCTTGCCCCGCAAGGTCTGCGGGCGGGCGAAGAAGTAGCCCTGAAAATAATCGAAGCCCATGGCGTGGCAGCGCTGGTAGACCTCGTGCGTCTCGACCCGCTCGGCCAGCAGCTTCAGCGTGTAGCGGGCGCGCAGGCGCTTGACGACCACCTCGACGTCGGCCAGGTCGACCTCGAGCACGTCCAGCTTGACGATGTGGGCCCGCTCCAGCAGCGGGGCGAAGCGCGGGTGATCGACGAAGTCGTCCAGCGCGATGATGTAGCCCAGCCCTCGCAGGTGATCGACCGCCGCGAGCACCTCGTCGTCGGGCTCGATGCTCTCGAGCAGCTCGAGCACCGCGACCTCGGGCGGCAGCACCTCGCCCAAGCCAGCGAGCAGCACCTCGCGCGTGACGTTGACGAAGGCGAAGCAATCGCCGACCAGCGTGTCGAGCCCGATGTCGCTGAGCGCGCCCAGGATCACCTTCGACGCCATGTGATTCAGATCGGCGCTGCCGGCGGCCGCCGCCCCCGCCGTCGGGCGGAACAGCAGTTCGTAGGCGCGCAGCGTGAGCTGGCGGTCGAGGATCGGCTGCCTTGCGATGAAGAGATCCGATCGACTTCCCACGTGGCTCCCCTGTCGTCCGCGCCAGTATAGATCATCGCCGCATAGATCATCGCCGCGGCGGTTGAGCACCCGCGGCGGTCGGGCCCGCGAAGTGGTGGGGCGAGCGCGGCGGTCGAGCGCTCGTGGCGGTTGAGCGCCGGCGCCGGACCGTTCATCCTGCCGCGATGCTCGATCCCACCCGGCGGCGCCGCGTTCTCTCCCTGGCGCTGCCGATCATCGGCGGCATGGTCTCGCAGAACGTGCTGAACCTGGTCGACACGGCCATGGTCGGCACGCTGGGCGACGCGGCGCTGGCGGGCGTGGGGCTGGGCAGCTTCGTCAACTTCATGGCCATCGCCTTCATCACCGGCATGGCGGCGGGCGTGCAGGCGATGGCGGCGCGTCGGGTGGGGCAGGGGCGCGACACCGAGACCGCCATCCCGCTCAACGGCGGGCTCTTGCTGGCGGCCGCGCTGGGCGTGCCGGCGTCGATCGCGCTCGTGGCGCTCGCCCCCTACGTCTTTCCGCTGCTGCAAGACGACCCCGCCGTGACCGCCGCCGGCACCGTCTACCTGCGCTGGCGCCTGGTCGCGATGGCCGGCGTGGGGATGAACTTCGCCTTTCGGGGCTACTGGAACGCGGTGGATCGCTCGGGCCTGTATCTGCGGACGCTGCTGGTGATGCACGTCGTGAACATCGTGCTCAACTACCTGCTCATCTTCGGACACCTCGGCCTGCCGGCCCTCGGCGTGGCCGGCGCGGGCATCGGGACGGCGGTCTCGACCTTCGTGGGCACGGCGTATTACTTCGCCCTCGGCGTCCGGCACGCGCGGATCGCGGGCTTCCTGCGGGGCTTGCCCGATCGGGTGACCATCCGGCAGATGCTGCGCCTCGCGATCCCCGCCGGCCTGCAGCAGTTCTTCTTCGCGGCGGGCATGACCGTCTTCTTCACGCTGGTGGGCAGGGTGGGCACCGCCGAGTTGGCGGCCGCCAACGTCCTGATGAACCTCATGTTGGTGGCCATCCTGCCCGGCATTGGCTTCGGGATCGCTGCGGCGTCGCTGGTCGGACAGGCCCTGGGGCGCGGCGATCCTGCGGACGCGAAGGCCTGGGGGTGGGACGTGATGCGCCTCGCCGCGCTGTTGATGGGGGTGGTGGCCCTGCCCGCGCTGTTCTTCCCCGATCTGCTGCTGAGGCCCTTCATCCACAACGCCGACACGCTGCTGCTGGCCGCCGATCCGCTGCGCATCGTCGCGGCGACGCTGGCCTTCGAGGCGGTGGGGACGGTGCTGCTCAACGCGCTGCTGGGGGCCGGGGACAGCCGGACCGTGATGATCGTCTCGATCGGCGTGCAATGGGGGGTGCAGCTACCGATGGTGTGGTTCGTGGGGCCGCACTCGGGCGGCGGGCTGGTGGCGATCTACGCCGTGTGGGTGGGGGCGCGCGTCGGGTTGGCGGTGCTGCTGGCCGCCGTCTGGCATCGCGGTGCCTGGGCCCGCATCGCGGTGTGAGGCCTGCGCAGGGGTGCGCGATGGAGATCGCCGCGCCGCGCGGCGCGGTCGCCCGGCGCAGCAGGTGACAGCCTGCATGATCCGGGATCGTGCGTCTTGCCTTATGCTGCCCGCCATGAACGACGCACGCGACTTGAGCCTGCTCCTCGACTCGCACGCCGCGCTGCTCGTGGTCGAGTCGGTCGAGGAGACCCGGGTGCTGGCGCTGTTCTCGACGCTCCTCCAGAGCGGCCAGCGCTCGCTCCACACCTGGACCTGCACCGACGGCCTGAGCCTGTATCCGGGCCTCGCCCGGTCGCGGCCAGTCCACACGGACCCCGACGCAATCCTCAAAGAGATCAAGGCGATGAGCACGCCCGGCGTGTTCCTTCTGCTCGACTTCCACCCCTTCCTCGAGGATCCCGTCAGGGTGCGGCTGCTCAAGGACATCGCCCTGCGGCGCGACGACGTGGCGCACACCGTGGTCCTCGTCGGTCACCGCGTGGCGCTCGCGCCGGAGCTGCGCCCCTATGCCGCGCGCGTGCGGTTGTCGCTGCCGGGGCCCGAGCGCCTCGAGGCGATCGTGCGCGAGGAGGCCCGCGCCTGGCAGACGCATCATGGGCGCCGCGTCGCCACCGATCGGCCCACCTTGCTCATGCTCGTCCGCCACCTGGGCGGGTTGACGGAGGTCGACGCCCGCCGCCTCGCGCGGGCCGCCATCTGGGACGACGGCGCCATCACCGAGGGCGACATCCCCGCCGTCCAGACCGCCAAGCGGCGCCTGCTCGACCAGGGTGGTGCGGTGTCCTTCGAGCTCGACACCGCGCGCTTCGCCGACGTGGGCGGCCTCGCCGGCCTCAAGCGCTGGCTGGAGCAGCGCCGCGAGAGCTTCTTCGGCCCCGAGGCCGGCATCGACCCGCCGCGCGGCATCCTGCTCGTGGGCGTGCAGGGCGGCGGCAAGAGCCTGGCCGCCAAGGCCACGGCCGGCGCGTGGGGCCTGCCGCTGCTGCGCCTGGACGTGGGCGGCCTCTACAACCGCTTCTTCGGCCAGACCGAGCAGAACCTGCGCGAGGCCCTGGCCACCGCCGAGCTGATGGCGCCCTGCGTGCTCTGGGTGGACGAGATCGAGAAGGCCATCGCCGACGACGGTGGCAACGACGGCGGCACCTCGCGGCGGCTCCTCGGTCACCTGCTGACCTGGATGGCGGAGCGCACGGCCAACGTGTTCATCGTGGCCACCGCCAACGCCATCGATCGGCTGCCGGCCGAGCTGATCCGCAAGGGGCGCATGGACGAGATCTTCTTCGTCGATCTGCCCGACCCCGTGGTCCGGGCGGAGATCTTCGCCATCCACCTGCGCCGGCGCGGGCTGCCGGTCGACGCCTTCGACACGGACCTCCTCGCGACCGCGAGCGAGGGCTTCAGCGGAGCCGAGATCGAGCAGGCCGTGGTGGCGGCGCGCTACCTGGCGCGCGAGGTAGGCGCTGGGCTGGATCAGGCGCACGTGCTCGACGAGATCGCCCGCACGCGCCCGCTCTCGGTGGTGATGGCCGAGAAGATGGAGTCCCTGCGCCTGTGGGCGGTCGACCGCACGGTCCCGGCCTGACGGGTCGTCGCCCCGTGGCGCTGCCCGGCCTGCGCCTTCCTGGCCTCCGGCACGCACCCCGAGGCGCGCTGGCGCGGCGACTTCCGCGAGCTGCCGTCCGGTGAGGTCGCCCTCCGACGCGGGGCGAACGTTGTTCGTGGTGTCCCGCGCGGCGGGCGTGGGTGAACGATACCGGTCGGCTGCGCGAGGATCTTGCGCGCTTCGGGTTGAGTTGGCAGACCCTCCCCTGGCATTGATGCGCGTGAATGCGTATGAAGGGTCGCTTTTTTCGAGCGACGGAACTGGTTTTCCCCGGGGAGAGGACACATGAAGCACTTCAAGTGGTGGATGGGCGTTGCGGCGGCGGCCGCGTTGACCTTCGGCTGTGACGACGGCGGTGGCGGCACGACCGCGGACGCCAGCACCGGCCAGGGCGGGACACCCGGACAGGGCGGCACCCCAGGCGAGGGCGGCACGCCCGGCGAGGGTGGCACGCCCGGCGAGGGTGGCACGCC
>CALBMW010000870.1 GCA_937896275.1 uncultured Myxococcales bacterium | reverse complement strand
GCCAGGGCGGCACCCCCGGCCAGGGCGGCACCCCCGGCCAGGGCGGCGGCGGCCCCGGCGGCAACCAGCGGCCCGAGCTGAAGCGCATCGGCGACCGCACCGCGCCGGTGGGCGAGCAGCTCCTCATTCAGCTGCAAGCCACTGATCCCGAAGGGGATCCGCTGAGCTACAACGTGCGCTCGAGCCTGCCCGAGGGTGCCAAGTTCGAGAAGGCGACCGGCGAGTTCACCTGGACGCCGTCGCCCTCGCAGGACGGCACCCTGGTGCTCATCACGTTCGAGGTGAGCGACGGCACGCTGAAGGATCAGGAGACCATCCAGATCACGGTCGTGCCTGCGGGTCAGGGCGGCAACCAGCCGCCGCGCTTCGACGAGCTGGGCGATCAGGTGCTGACGGCGGGGCGCCCCTTCTCGCTGCAGCTCGAGGCCACCGACGCCAACGGCGACCCCCTCACCTTCCGCTACGAGGGCGACATGCTGCCCGGCGCCACGCTCGACGAGGCCTCGGGCCTGTTCGCGTGGACGCCGTCGGTCGACCTCGCGGGCAACAACTTCAACGTGTCGTTCATCGTCACCGACGGACAGGCGGACGACCGCGCCGACGTCGTCCTGGCCGTTCGCGAGGATGGCGGCGGCGTCAACCCCGGCAACCTGCCCCCGCGTATCCGGCCCATCGACGACCGCCAGGTGCGGGTGGGTGAGATGATCACGCTGGTGGTCGAGGCCGATGACGACGACCCCGCCAGCCTGACCTTCGCGGTGGCCGGCCCGCTGCCCGAGGGCGCCGCCTTCGACGCCGCGTCGGCCACCTTCCGCTGGACGCCCTCGCCCGGCCAGGCGGAGCAGGCCTTCGGCGTCGTCTTTCAGGTCAGCGACGGCGAGTTCCGCGCCGTCGAGCGCGTGAGCTTCCAGGTGATCGCCGGCGACGCCCGCATGTGCACGCCCGACGGCATCGACCAGCCCGTCGAGTTGGTGCCCAACACGCCGACGGTGGGGACGACCATCTGCCCCGACGGCGATCGCGACGAGTTCGACTTCGACCTCGCGGTGGGCCAGCGCTTCGTTGTGGGGCTGACCTTCGTGCACGCCGACGGCGACGTCGATCTCATCGTCAATGGCCCCAACGGCGACCAGATCGGTTTCAGCGCCGGGGTGCTGGACTCGGAGGTCGTGCAGGGCACCGCCGAGGTCGCGGGCACCTACACCGCGCGGGTCTACGCGGTGGCCGGGGCCACCAACGCCTATTCGCTCGAGCTGGCGGTGAACAACAACCCCCCGCCCGCCTGTGCGGACGACGCCTTCGACGGCGGCGGCGGCAACGACACCGCCCAGGACGCGGCCGATCTGCGGGCGGCGGTGGGCGGCGACCTTCAAATCTGCAGCAATGACGTGGACTTCTACGCCATCGAGCTGCAGGCCGGCGCACGCGTGACGCTGCGGGCGCTGTTCAGGCACGCCGACGGCGACATCGACGTGCGCGTGACCGGGCCGGGTGGTTACACAGGCCGCGCCAACAGCTCGACCGACGATGAGGAGATCTTCCTCGACCCGGTGCCCGCCACCGGCCTCTACACCATCGAGGTCTTCGGCTTCAGCGGCGCCCAGAACAGCTACCGGCTCGAGCTCGACGAGGAAGGCGCCGCCCCTTGCACCGCGGATCGAGTCGAACCCAACGACACCATCGGCGACGCGGAGCCCTTCCGGGCCGACCTGTTCACCAACCTGACCTGGTGCGGGGATCCGGACTGGTACAAGACCGACGTGCCGGCCGGCCAGACGCTGCTGGTGTACCTGTCCTTCGACGGCGCGCGCCCGCCTCAGGTCACCGCCTACCGGCCCAACAGCGCCCGCATCGAGGGGCAGAGCTACAGCGTCGAGATGGTGAGCAACCAGTGCCGCGCCAACCGCGCCGGCTGCCGCGTCCTGCGCGTGCCCAACGCGCCGGGCGGCTTCATCCACTACGAGGTCAACCAGGGCACGCACGGTCAGGGCTACGACCTCAACGTGAACATCGACGCGGGGGCGCCGGGCGGTGCCTGCGCCGTCGCCAACCAGACCTGTGACGATCTCTCCGTGTGCGACTACGCCACGGGCGACTGCGCGGACGCCTTCTGCGACTTGGCGGGCGTCGGGTGCCCGAACACCTACACGTGCGAGCGGGAGTGGTGCGTCGAGGCCTGCCAGGCGGGCAACACCTGCCGCCACCCCGATCACACCTGCAAGGATCTCGCGCGGGGCCGCTTCTGCGGGCTGACCGGGGCCGGCCAGGTGGGCGGCGACTGCTACGACTTCACCGACTGTGCGGGCGCGCTGGACTGCCTCGGACCCTCGGTCGACGTGCCGGACGGCTACTGCACCCGCGCCTGCGTGGCGGACGCGGACTGCGGGGCCGGCGCTCAGTGCGCGCGCTTCGACGACGGCAACTACTGTTCGCAGCCCTGCCAGATCGGCAATGAGTGCCGCGACGGCTACGGGTGCAACACGAAGCCCCGCGTGGGCGGCGGCAGCGGGACCTACTGC
Organism: uncultured Myxococcales bacterium; assembly: GCA_937896275.1. Taxonomy (GTDB): domain Bacteria; phylum Myxococcota_A; class Bradymonadia; order UBA7976; family UBA1532; genus JACKDN01. The sequence goes on along the minus strand of CALBMW010000870.1, from coordinate 877 downwards.
ACGCCCGGATTCGAGATCTGAGGCGTCCGGAGCCTGGCCCCTCGCCGGGTCGAGAGCCGACCCCAATGGCATGGGTGCCCGCTTTCGCCGCGGGCCCCGGCGCCGTCCCCCGATGGATGGACAATCTTGAGAACACCCCTCCCCCAGCTCTTCGCGGTGACGCCGCCCGGCCTCGAGGTGCTGGCCGCGGCCGAGTTGAAGCGGCACCGCTTCGCGAAGGCGAGCCCGGCCGACGGCGGCGTGAGCTTCGTGGGCAGCCCGCTCAAGGCCAACCGCGTCCTCGCGCTGCCGACGCGCATCCTGCAGCGCGTGGCGCGCTTCCCGGCCCGCGGCTTCGACCAACTCGAGTACGGCACCGCGGCGGTGGACTGGACGCCCTTCGGCGGTCTCACGCCGCAGGCGGCCTGCCACAAGTCGCGCCTCTATCACTCGGGCGCGGTGGAGGAGCACATCGCGCGCGTCGTGCCCGCGGGGCCGGTCACCCTGATGGCGCGGCTGCAGCGCGACGAGTGCACGCTCAGCGTCGACACGAGCGGCGAGCGCCTCGATCAGCGCGGGTGGCGGCTCGAGGGCGGCCCGGCGCCGCTGCGCGAGACCCTGGCCGCGGCCGTGCTCGCGTTGGCGGGGTGGACGCCCGGCTGTGCTCTGTTCGACCCCATGTGCGGCTCGGGCACGTTGCTCATCGAGGCGGCCGTGGCGGCCGCGGGCCTCGCCCCGGGCCGGCTGCGCACCTTCCCTTGTGAGGCCTGGTGGCGCTCCGAGGCCATGCCCTCGGGCACGGCCGTGCCGACCGTGATCGGCGGCGGCGATCGCAGCGCGGCGGAGCGGGCGGGCCGGCGCCAGGTTCACGGCGAGGGCGACCGTGACGAAGGTCAGG
>CALBMW010000869.1 GCA_937896275.1 uncultured Myxococcales bacterium | reverse complement strand
CGCTACGAGGCTTGGTTGGCCGTCGAGCTGGCTGCCTGTGAGGCCATGGAGGCGGAGGGGGACGTGCCGGTCGGCACGGCCGCGCGCATTCGAGGGCGCGTGCGCCTCGACGCCCGCCGCATCGCCGAGATCGAAGCCACCGTGAAGCACGACGTGATCGCCTTCTTGACCCAGGTCGAGGAGACGGTGGGGGACGACGCGCGCTGGCTTCACCTGGGCCTGACCAGCTCGGACGTGCTCGACACCAGCTTCGCCATGCTGCTGACGCGGGCGATCGACGCGGTGATTGGAGGCCTCGACGGGCTGCTGGCGGCCGTGCGCCGCCGCGCCTTCGAGCACAAGGACACCGTGATGATCGGCCGCAGCCACGGCATGCACGCCGAGCCGACCACCTTTGGCCTGGCGCTGGCCATCTTCCACGACGAGCTGGCCCGAAATCGCGTCCGGCTCCTGGGGGCGCGGGCGCGGATCGCGGTGGGCAAGGTGAGCGGCGCCGTCGGCACCTTCGCCAACGTGTCGCCCGCGGTCGAGGCGCGCGTGTGCGCCGCGTTGGCGCTCACGCCCGCGCCCGCCAGCAGCCAGATCGTGCAGCGCGACCGCCACGCCGAGTACTTCAACGCCCTGGCACTGCTCGGCGCGAGCCTCGAGCGCTTTGCGGTGCAGGTGCGTCATTGGCAGCGCAGCGAGGTGGGCGAGGCCGAGGAGCGCTTCACCGCCGGGCAGAAGGGCAGCTCGGCCATGCCCCACAAGCGCAACCCCATCCTCAGTGAGAACCTGTGCGGCCTCGCCCGGCTGCTGCGCGGCTACGCGCACGCCGCCATGGAGGACGTGGCCCTCTGGCACGAGCGCGACATCTCGCACTCCAGCGTCGAGCGCGTCATCGGCCCCGATGCCACGACGCTGGCGCACTTCATGGTGCAGCGCGCGACCGGGCTCGTCGCGGATCTGGTGGTCTACCCCCAGCGCATGCAGCGCAACCTCGAGGCCAGCGGCGGGCTCGTCTACAGCCAGCGCCTGTTGCTCGACCTCGCGCGCGCCGGGGTCGCCCGGCAGACGGCCTACGCGTGGGTGCAGCGCAACGCGATGCGCGCCGTGGAGCAGGGCGTGGACTTCAGGCAGGCGGTGCTCGACGACCCCGACATCGGCGCGGCCCTCGATCCCGCCACCGTGGAGCGGGCCTTCGACCCGGCCCATCACCTGAGGCACGTCGACACCATCTTCGAGCGCGTCTTCGGCGCGGAGGCTGGGACATGAAGCGCGGCGAGTTGCTCTACCGAGGCTCGGTCAAGCTCGTCTACGCCGTCACGGGCGATCCCGCCCGCGTCGTCTTCGAGTTCACCGATCGAATCAGCGTGTTCGACAAGTGGATCCCGAACGTCGTCCCGGCCAAGGGCGAGGTGCTGTGTCGGGTGGCCTCGTTCTGGTTCCGGCGGCTGGCCGAGGCGGGCTTCCGCACCCACTTCGTCGAGCAGTTGGGCCCCACCACGATGCTGGTGGACAGGATCGAGGTCGAACACGACTACGCGCGCATCACCCCCGGGCGGCGCGGCGTCCTCGTGCCGCTCGAGCTCATCGTGCGCCACTTCGCGGCCGGCTCGTTCTTCGACCGCATGGAGAAGGGCACGCTGGCCGGGGTGCCGCCGGGCACCTTCGCGTATGGCGAGCGCCTCCCCGCGCCCTTCTGCGAGACGAGCACCAAGGTCGAGGCCACCGACCGCCTGATTGGCCGCGCCGAGGCCCTGCGGATCAGCGCCCTGAGCGGCGCCGAGCTGGACGCCATCTGGAAGACCTGCCTCGACGTCGACGTGCTCATCGAGGCGCAGGTGGCGCTCGGCGGCCTGGTGCACGCCGACGGCAAGAAGGAGTTTGGGCGCGCGGCCGATGGCGAGTTGATGCTGGTCGACGTGCTGGGCACGCCCGACGAGGATCGTTGGTGGGACGCCGACGCCCTCGCCGCCGGCGAGGTCAGGCAGCACAGCAAGGAGATGGTGCGCGACCACTACCGCAAGATCGGCTACAAGGACGCGCTCTACGCAGCCCGCGCCGCGGGCGAGCCGGAGCCGGAGATCCCGCCCATGCCGGCGGCGCTGGTGGCGCAGACCAGCGCACTGTACGTCTCGCTCTTCGAGCGCATCACCGGGGAGAGCTTCCGATGACCGACGCGACCACCAGGCGCATCTCGGGGCGGGTCACGGTGCGGCTGCGGCCGGGCGTGCTCGACGTGCAGGGTCAGGCCGTCGCGGGCGCGCTGGGTGATCTGGGCTTCGGGCCGACCCGCGTTCGCGTGGGAAAGGTCTTCGAGATCGAGGTCGACGCGGCCGACGCCGACGCGGCGCGGGTCCGCCTGACCGAGATGGCCACGCGGCTCCTGGCCAACCCGGTGATGGAAGACTTCGAGGTCGAGGTCGACTGATGCGCTTCGCCGTCGTCTCATTCCCGGGCAGCAACTGCGACTTCGACTGCGTCCGCGTGGTCCGCGAGGTGCTCTGCCAGCCCGCGCGCCTGGTCTGGCACACCGAGCACGACCTCGGCGCGGTCGACGTCGTCCTGCTGCCCGGCGGCTTCAGCTACGGCGACTACCTCCGCTGCGGGGCCATCGCCGCGCGAGCCCCCGTGATGGAGGCGGTGCGCCGGTTCGCCGCCGCGGGCGGGCCCGTACTGGGTATCTGCAACGGATTCCAGGTGCTCACCGAGGCGGGCCTTTTGCCCGGCGCCCTGGGGCGCAACCGCGGTCTCGACTTCGTCTGTGCCGATCAGTGGTTGCTCGTGGACGGACGCGAGACGCCCTTCACGCGTGGGGCGCCGCGCGATCGCGCCATCAAGGTGCCCATCGCCCACCACGACGGTCGCTATTTCGCGGACGCCGAGACCCTGGACCGTCTCGAGGGCTCCGGGCAGGTGGTCTTCCGCTACGCCACCGCGTCGGGCGAGGTCAGGGCCGAGGCCAACCCCAACGGCAGCGCGCACAACATCGCGGGCATCTGCAACGCCGCGGGCAACGTGGTCGGCATGATGCCGCACCCCGAGCGGGCGGCCGAGTCGCTGCTGGGCGGCGTCGACGGCCGGATGTTGCTCGAAGGGGCGATCGGAGTGCTCGCATGAATTTGCCCTATGCACCCGAAATCATTCGGCAACATGGCCTTACCTCCGAGGAGTACCAGCGCCTCGAGGCGCGGCTGGGCCGGGCCCCAACCTGGCCCGAGCTCGGCGTCTTCAGCGTGATGTGGAGCGAGCACTGCGCGTACAAGTCGAGCCGCGTGCACCTCAAGCGGCTGCCGACGACGGGGCCCCAGGTGATCCTGGGCCCGGGTGAGAACGCGGGCGTCATCGACGCGGGCGATGGGTGGGGGGTGGTCTTCAAGATGGAGAGCCACAACCACCCCTCGTTCATCGAGCCCCATCAGGGCGCGGCGACCGGCGTGGGTGGCATCCTGCGCGACGTGTTCACCATGGGCGCGCGCCCCATCGCGTTGATGGACGCGCTGCGCTTCGGTCGGCCCGAGCACCCCCGCACGCCCTACCTCGTGAAGGGCGTCGTCAGCGGCATCGGCGGCTATGGCAACTGCGTGGGCGTGCCCACCGTCGGCGGCGACGCGGCCTTCGACGCCTGCTACGACGGCAACATCCTCGTCAACGCCCTCGCGCTCGGCGTGGCGCGCACCGACCGCATCTTCCTCGGCCGGGCCGAGGGCCTGGGCAACCCCGTCTTCTACGTGGGCAGCAAGACCGGCCGCGACGGCATCCACGGGGCCACCATGGCCAGCGAGGAGTTCGGCGAAGGCAGCGAGGCCAAGCGGCCCACCGTGCAGGTGGGCGACCCCTTCACCGAGAAGCTGCTCATCGAGGCCAGCCTCGAGGTGATGGCGGCCGACCTGCTGGTGGGCGTGCAGGACATGGGGGCCGCCGGGCTCACCTCGTCATCGTGCGAGATGGCCTCTCGCGCCGGCAGCGGCCTCGAGCTCTTCCTCGACCGCGTGCCGATGCGCGAGGAGGCGATGACGCCCTACGAGCTTCTCCTCAGCGAGAGCCAGGAGCGCATGCTCATGGTCTGCCGCCGCGGGCAGGAGCAGGCCCTCATCGACATCGTCCGCCGTTGGGGCCTCGACGTCTGCGAGGTGGGCACGGTCACGGACAGCGCCCGCTTCGTGTGTCGCTGGCATGGCGAGGTGGTGGTGGACATTCCGGTGGCGGCGCTCGTCGACGAGGCCCCCGCCTACGACCGTCCACGGCGGCCGCCCGCGCCGCCGCCGGCCCTCGACGAGGCCTCCCTGCCGCCGCTCGACGACGCGGCGGCGACGCTCGAGGCGCTGCTGGCGCGCCCGGTCATCGCCAGCAAACGCGGCATCTTCCGCCAATACGACCACATGGTGCGCACCGGCACCGTCCTGCGCCCCGGCGACGGTGAGGCGGCGGTGGTGCGGCTGCCCGGCACGCCCCGCGGCCTCGCC
>CALBMW010000868.1 GCA_937896275.1 uncultured Myxococcales bacterium | reverse complement strand
GGCGCCGCGCTGGCGGACGCCTTGCGGGCGGCTCGACGGGCCTCGTCGATGGCCTCCGCCGCCGCGACCGCTGCGGGCCGCAGCCAAGCCGGCAGCGCGCCCCGATCCATCGTCTCGCCCGCGCCGGCGGTGGTCAGATCGCTCACCAGGCGGCCCACCGACCGCTTGACCTCGATGCGACCGATCACGACGCCGATGAGCCACAGCAGCGCCCCCGCGCCGAGCGCGACGCCCAGCCAGGGACCTGCGTTCGCGGCGCGTTCGAGGACCTCGGCCGGCGACGTCACCGCGTCGAACGTGGTGGGCGCGTCCATCGGCCAGGCCAGCGCGAAATGCACGCCCGGCGCGGCGGGGACGGCGAAGCGGCGGGTGTGCCAGGTGTGTCCGCCCAGGCTCAGCGTGCCCTGCGGCCCCAACCGCGAGCCACCGAGGGGAGCGGCCGCCTTGGCGATCGCCGCGCGGATCTCGGCCGACTCGAGGCCGATGGGGGCGTCCCCCACGAAGACGACCAGCTTCGACGCAGCCTCCGCCTCGGCGTGGGCGCGGTCGATCTCGCCGGCCGGCGGCTGCGCCAGCACGAGCAGCGCCCCGACCGTGCCGTTGGGTCCGGGGATCGGCGTGGCGATCAGCGTGCGTGGATCGGCGCCCCCGAGCTCGGCGAGCTTCAACCTCTGCTCGGCGATGGCCGCCCTCGGCTCCGGTCGCGCGAGCGCTGCCTCGACCAGGCTCGCCTCGCGCACGGTCGTCGCGAGACGCGCGCCCTGCCCGTCGACCAGCACCAACCCGAGGCGTGGATAAGGCTCACCCACCTCGGTCAGCGCGGTGTCGAGCACCGACTGCCGCACGTGCGGGGGCATGTCGGGGTCGACCTCGCCCAGCACGGCCAGCAGCTTGGGCTCACGCGCCATGAGCCGCGCCGCGTCGCGTTGGGCCTGCAGCTCGGCGGCGGCGCGGGCCTCGATGACCTGCCCTTCGAGCGCGGCGGCACGATCCTGCTGGGCGGCGACGGCTGGATCGCGGGCGTCGATGAGCGTCAGCGCACCCACCACCGCCACGATCGGCGCGAGGATCGCCACCAGGAACCAGCCACGCGACCAACCCATCGAACGCTACTCCTCTGGCGCCGCACCCCCGGCGCGCCGACCGGCCGCCGGTTGTACCGCGCGAAACACGATGATGGCCAGTCCCAAGCCGAGCGGCGCATACTCCAAGGCCCGCGCCGCGGGCTGTTCCAGCCATACGCCCGTCGACAGCCAACCCGCGCGCGGGAGGTAGGCGAGCCACGCCGTCAGCGCCCAGGCCAGGAAGGGTGCCCCCCAACGCGACGACCCCGCCTCGGCCAGCGCCGCAAAGGGCAGCACCCACATCAAGTACCAAGGGTGCACGATGGGCGAGAGCACCAGGATCGCCGCGACCACCGGGCCCAGGAGGCTCTCGAAGTCGCGCGCGCGGAGGAAGCGCCACAGCCCGAAGCAGGCCAGCGCGCCCACCACCACCGCCTTCGCCGCGGCGAAGGCGACCTCGTCTCCCCACACCTCGTCGGGCCGCGCCGATCCGCCGGGCCCCACGAGGGTTCGGGTGAGCGTCACCACCCAGCCGGGGACATCGGCGGCGCGATCGAGGGGCGCGAGCGCGTGCTCGAAGGGCCAGGCGATCAGCGCGAAGGCCCCCTCGTTGCCTCGCCAGCGGTGGCCGTAGGCGCTCAACCCGCCCGCCAGCGCGTTCCCTCGGCCCAGATACGCGGCGCCCAGCGCGCCACACGCTGCGAGGCACGCCCACACCGCCCGCCGCGGCCCGCGCCACAGCAGGGTGGGCAGGACGAGCACCGGCAGCAGCTTCGTGCCCACCCCGACCGCCACGGCCAGGCCCGCCCGAATCGGGGCCGCCCCGGCCAAGAGAGCCCCCGCGGCCACGGTCGCCGCCACCCCGAGCGCGTCCACGTGGCCGCCGATGGCGCTCTCGACCACGGCGAGCGGCGCGAAGGCGTAGAGCGCCGCGAGCCCCGGGGGACGCCCCGATCGCTCCGCCCAGCGCCAGAGGCCGAGCACCGCCAGCAAGTCGAAGCCAACCATCGCCAGGCGAAAGCCTCCGACGGTGGGGCGCAGCCAAGCGAGCGCGGCGAAGACCGCCTGCGCCGCTGGGGGATAGATCGTGGGCAGCTCGCCGTGACCGATGCGCGCGCGCAGCGCGGCGAGCCCCGGCTCACTCGCCAAGCCGTCGAGCGCGGGATCGAAGGGCGCGTAGCGGTAGGGGTTGAGGCCATGTCCTTGCACGACGCCATCCCAGACGTAGCGCCAGACGTCCTCGGACAGGAGCGGCGGCACCCAGAGCAGCACCAGGCGCGCGAGCGCAGCGCTGGCCAGCAGCGCCCACAGGGTGTTCGAGGTCGCGTGCAGGCCCCGCCAGCGCCGCCACACCACGAGGTAGGGCAGGCCCGCGAGGCCATAGGCCCACACCAAGCGGGCACAGCGCGTCGCGTCGTCCCCGGGCAGCGCGCCCGCCACGAGCGGCGGCAGGGCGACGAGCACGCCGGCGAGGAGCACCTCGGGCGCGCCGAGCGCGGCCTTGGGGTTCACGTCAGTGAGGGGTGAGGCGGCGGCCTCCGGGTTCGCCGGCGAATCGGCTGCACGTCGCCGGTTCGCCGCCCGGGGCTCAAGCCGGGGCCTGCTCGGAGCGCCGTCGCACGAAGGACCACTGGAAGCGGCTCATCAGCCCCGTGTAGAGGAAGCCGAACTGGAACAGCAGCATGAAGGGCAGCGCGAGCCAGAGACCGTGCATCACGGAGTAGATCACGGTGCCCGTGTAGTACAGGCCAAGCGAGATCTCGACGTAGGCCAGCACGTTGCGGCCACCGCGATAGCTCGTCGAGGTCGGCAGCCGAGCGCCCTTGCCCTCCACCGCCAGCTTGGGCGTGCGCACGAAGGGCGACTCCTGCCCGAACAGCGCCTCGAGGGTGGCCTTGGCGTTGTTCACCGCCAGCCCGATGCCGAGCGCCAGGACGAAGGGCAGAAAAGTGATCCGCTGCCGCCACGACCCGCCCGCCTCGCGCTGGCTGAGCAGATAGAACGCGCACACCGACACCGTCGCCCCCATGAAGAAGGGCAAATCGAGCAGGAGCGTCTGGTACCACCCCTTGTCGACCCGCACCCCCATCGAGAAGGGCAGCATGAGCGACAGGAGGATCATCAGCACGTAAGCGATGTTGTTGGTGAGATGAGTGAAGGCCTCCATCTTCACCTTGAAGGGCAGGTCGCTCTTCAGGATGCGTGGCAGCAACTTCTTGGCCACCTGGATCGAGCCCTTTGCCCAACGATGCTGCTGCGTCTTGAAGGCGGTCATCTCGACGGGCACTTCCGCGGGCGACAGCAGGTCGCTGAGGAACACGAAGCGCCAGCCGCAGAGCTGGGCGCGGTAGCTGAGGTCCAGGTCCTCGGTCAGCGTGTCATGCTGCCAACCGCCCGCCTCGTGGATGCACGTGCGCCGCCAGATGCCCGCGGTTCCGTTGAAGTTGAAGAAGCGGCCGGAGCGGTTGCGGGCGGTGTGCTCGAGGATGAAGTGGCCGTCGAGCAAGATCGACTGACACTGGGTCAGCAGCGAGTAGTCGCGGTTGATGTGGTCCCAGCGCGCCTGAACCATGCCGATGCCAGCGTCACGGAAGAAGGG
>CALBMW010000867.1 GCA_937896275.1 uncultured Myxococcales bacterium | reverse complement strand
GTCTCCAGGTTCTTGTCGTTCATGTCAGCTCCCCTCGAAGGTGGGGTTGGGGCACGTGGGGAAGGTCAGCACGCCGACGTGGCGCGTCACCGTCGTTCCGTCGTAGTACCAGCGCTCGAACGCGGGTCCGTTGTGGAACGAGAGGTCGATGTAGCTGCCCGCCTCGATGAGGTGGGCGACGGCGAGCGTGCCGTTGAAGGACTCGGCGTCGATCCCTTGTTCCCCCGACGGGTCAAGTAGAACCAGACCGTCGGCGTCGGCGTCCCATCCGTAGTCGTGGATGGTGAGTGTGTCCTGCAGGGCACTCATCACCCGGGACGCATTCTCCTCCTTGACCCGTAGACAGCTGTTGATCACATCAGCATAGCTGGCCATGTCAGTCCTCCTCCCGGTCGTACCCGTCGGCGCCGCCGAGGTCGTAGGTGACCGTCGCCAGCAGTTTGGCCAGGGACTCCGCGTCGTCGGGGTCGAACTTCACCGTGCGCTCGAGCATCGTGATCGTCCCGCCCCCGAGGTACGGCCCGTCCATCTCGGCGGCGATGAAGTAGTAGGCGTTGTGCCTCCCCCAGCTGCAGCCGTGGTTGCTGTTCTCCACCCCGTAGTAGAACAGGCCGATGCGGAGGACGATGTCTTCCCCCTCCATCGCTTCCTGCTCGAGGTCGGTGAAGTCATTGACTTCGAGGTCGGCCTCCTCGATGTCGCAGTACGACAGCCCCTCTCGCTGGAGGCCCTTCGCGATGGCCGCCTCACCGTGCCGCTCCCACCACGCCGTCAGCGCGGTCTCGTAGGCGGTGTCGTTGGCAGCCTCGACACGGGCGTTTGCCTCCTTATGGCCGAGGCCCGTGTCGATGAGGTAGGACAGGGTGACGCGCACCTCGGCGCCGAAGCCACCGTCGGTGCCGCCTCCGAACTTCGAGTTCCCACCCTCGACGACGATGAGGTCGCGTGGAGGATCCTCGAAGTCACCGGCGAGGTCGACGTGTACGTCGCTGATGACGTTGCGGAACGCCTCCGCCAGCGCGTCGTTGAGGTAGAGGGGGAAAGGGCTTCCGTCTCGGCGACGGATGTTCTTGAGATCCATGATCAACCCCTGTAGACGGCCGCGACGGCCGCATTGATGAACTCGATGTAGAAGCCACTGAGGAGGCGACTGGCGGCGACGCTCACGTCGATGCCACCCCCGTAGTAGTCGAACGGCACTCCGCAGTCACCGACCCCACCCTTCTGCTCGAGGAAGATGGTGACCGCGCATCCGGGAGCCCACTCCCGGATGTCTCCCTCGGCGATGTAGGGCAGGCTGCCGTACCCCACCCGAGGATCGATGAGTCGTGCGGCCCTGGTCTCAACGTCGTTCGCTTCGCCGTGGACGGCGCCGGCGCGCGGGGAGGCGGTGCAGATGGCCAGTGCCACCCGCTTGCAGATGTTGCTCATGATCATCCCTTCGTTGATTCCCGTGGGAACTAAGCTGCGGCGCGGACCTGCCGCAGGATCTCGGTCACGACTGGAGGGCACACGGCGTTGCCGAGGAGGTGGATGGCCCACTTGCGGGCCACGGGGAGCTGGAAGCTCGAGCGGAAGCCCATCGCCGCCTTGTACTCGGCGACGTTCAGCATCCGCATGTTGTCGCCGTCGACCAACAGCCAGCGGTCGCGCGTGGTCACCGTCCCAATCGGCCGGTCGAGGGAGCGCCCCGTCTGCCCACTCCCGCTCCCGTAGTAGGGGGCGACGAAGCGATCCCCGTAGGCGGCGCGCCCGGAGGCGATGCGATCGAGGGTGGCCTGGCTGCGCCCCGGCTTGTTGATGGGGCTCCACTTCGGGAAGTCCCACTCGATGTGGTTGCCGATGGGATCGTGGGCCCGCCGCGGGTTGCGCAGTTGGAACGGCGCCTTCGACCTGGTGGCCACCACGAAGGCGCGCACCCGGTGCTGCGGCACCCCGTAGTTGGCGCTGTCCACCACGTTCTCGGAGATGGCGTAGCCCAGCCGCTCCAGCGCCAGCCGCCACACGGGGTACAGCTCCCAGGTGAGGAACTCCGGCACGTTCTCCACGACGAGGACGGGAGCCCGCTTCGCCTCGGCGGCGGAGACGACCGCCCACGCCGTTGAGCGCACGGCGTCGTGGTGTGGCTGATCCTTGCCACGGGCGAGGGAGTGCCCCTGACAGGCCGGGCTCGCCAGGGTGATGTCGTGATCGGGGCAGTCGAAGAAGTTCGCCTGCTGCAGGTCCTGGCAGGCGTGCGCCACGCCTGGGTGGTTGTGCGCGTGCACGGCTACGGCCATGGGCCAGTGGTTGGCGGCCCACAGCACCTTCACGCCAGCCGCCTGCGCGCCTTCGGTGAACCCGCCTCCGCCGGCGAAGAGGTCGATCGCGGTGGTCATGGGGTCTCCTTCACTTCGCTGCCATCGCGGTAGAAGATGCGGACTTCACCGTGCCAGCCGGTGACGGGCATCTCCTCGATGATCTCCTTCCGCAGGGCCTTCGCCTCTGCCAACGTCAGGTTGGCCTTGCGGTACCCGTTGATTCCCGTGACGGTGTAGTCGCGGTCGCTCATGTCACTTCTCCAAGCGGGTGACGCGCACCTCGCCGTAGTAGGGGGTCTGCACGTGGGCCGTCTGGCCGGCGGCGAGGGCGGGGAAGTCGAAGGAGGAGTCCAACACGATACCGGCCTCCTTCGACCTCCCCCACCAGATGGTGTAGCCCTCGCTGTCGACGGCGACCAGCTCGGGCGGCGTTCCGATCTGGTGCAGCATGGCGTAGCAGATCGCCTCGACGGGGGTGCGGAAGTGACAGGAGCTGCTGTAGCTCAGCCCGTTCTTCCGGTGGAAGCAGCCGATGAAGGCACCGCCGTTGATCCTCACGGCGAAGACAGGGTGCCGCAGGTCTGACTCCCCCCTCGGAGCGTCCAGATCCGCCATCTGGAAACTGTGCAGGGCCTGCGCCTGCTTGTCCTCCGTGTACTCCTTCAGCCGGCGCAGCCCACCGAGGCGCAGCCCTTCGAGGTCACGCGCCGCGCCGACGACGGCGGCGAGCGCCTTCATGTAGCGGTTGTGCGCCTCCTGCACCTCCTGCGCGAAGTAGCCGAGGTTCGGCGGCGGGTCGAGGTACTCCACGAAGCCGAGCTGCACGAGCTCGAGCAGTTGGGTGCGGGTCATTACTCTGCCTTGTCAGCGGCGTTCCGCGCCGCGGTGTCGTCCAGCCCTGCCGCTCGGGCGTGGTTGTAGGCGTCCTGCCAGGCCCACCACTTCGCGAGGTCGCGACGGTCGGCGGGATCCACGAGGGCTGCCGCCGCCTCGTAGTCGCCCGTGGGGACGTGGTTGTCGTGGGCGTACAGGTCCTGCGCGGCGTGCAACTTCATCGCACGGACGCAGGCGTTGCGGCCGTCGCCGTGCCGGTAGACCATGCGGCCGTCGATGGAAACGGCCCACTGGCCGTTGTTCTCCTGGTATGCCACGAACACCCGGCCACCAGCGATGACCACGACGGGGTCGACGCGCTCACCGAGGCGGGCGAGGATGATGTCGACCATGCCCTGCTCGGCGGCGGCGCGCGTGTCGGCCTCGAAGGTCACGATGCCACACTGGGCGATGAACACGTCTTTGGACCGCACGGCGCCTCTGCGCCTGTGCTTCTCGATGGTGATGAGATCGCTGAGCTTCACGTCGTCTCCTTGTGCACAGGGATGAGGGTCGGCTGGCCGCCGCGGATGTCGGCCGTGAAGGCGCGCATCATGCCGCGGCACCCGCTCAACCCGAGCTTGTTGAGGGCGTCCGGGTCCCACGCCCAGACGATCTCGCCGGCCTTGATGGTGCCGTCCTTGATGGCGTCGAACGCTCGGTCGAACGCGGGGTAGATGCGGTCGTTGCGGAAGATGTGGACCATCAGGTTCCTCGGCTGCTGGCACCGCAGAACTGGCAGCGCTCGTTCTTGTGCTTCAGGTTCACCCGCACGTCGCCTGGGCATTCACCCAGCGCCGGCGGCTCGTCGTGACGCTCCCACCACCCCGACATCTCAGTGGGGCGGGCATTGATCAGCACCGTCGCCTCCTCGTCGCTGAAGTCGGGGTAGAACTCCCGCACGGTGCGTACCGCCGTGGCGTTGGCGGGGATCGCCCTCGGGGTGTAGTAGTCGAGGATTGCCTGGTTGGTGGCGGCAACCCTCGCCCGCTCTCCGGCCCGCCACTCGTCGTTGAAGCGCGGGTCGTCGCGGAAGGTCTTGAGCTTGTAGTAG
>CALBMW010000866.1 GCA_937896275.1 uncultured Myxococcales bacterium | reverse complement strand
CTCGCGGGCGGGGCGGGGCTCGCGGGCGGGGCGCCCTCGCTGCTTGGGGGGGGGCGGTCAGCCTCGGCGGCCTCGGTCGCCTCCGCGGGCGCCGCCTTCTCCAGTGATGGCCGCGCGTCCCGCGTCTTTGGCGCCTCGGCCGGGCGCCGCGGCTCGCTCGTCTCGAGCCCGTGATCCCAGTCCACGTCGGCGCCGTCGGCGTTGGGGGGAAGCTCCTCGCCGGGCGTGCTCGGCTCGGCGTCGGTCGGCGGCTGTGGCGCCGGCGCGCCGGTCGAGCCCAAGACCTCCGGTGTGGGCGAGGGCGTCTGCTCCACGGACACGGCGTGCTCGTCGGGCGGTGGCCCGTGGGGCGCGTCCGCCGGATCCATCTGCACCTCGAGCGACGCCGCGGCGGCCTCCTCGTCGATGTCGGGCACCGGCGAGGGCGTCGGGGTGACCTCCGGCACCGCGGCCCGCACGGCGTCCTCGGGCGGGGCGTCGATGGACTCGCCCGCGGGCTGCGCCACGGCCTCGGCGGCGGGCGTCAGCTCACCCCACGGGCGCGGATCGGAGGCCACCGCGAGCCGGTAGAGCTCGTCACGGCGCTCGCGCAGGGTCTCGCCGTAGAGCTCTCGCAGGTAGCGGTTGAGCGCCGCGGTGCTCATGTCCACGCCGAGGCGGCGCGCCACGCTCAAGACCGCGTCGCCGAAGTCCCTCGCGGTCTCGATGCGCGCGTCGCGGTCCCGCGCGAGGGCGCGCAGCACGACGTCCTCGAGGCTGGCGGGGTAGTAGCTGTCGAGTTGGCTGGGGCGGGTCACGAGGCCGGCCTCGGCCTTGGCCCGCGTCTCGTCGGGCGTGCGACCCTTGAACAGCCGCCGCCCGACCGTCAGCTCGAAGAGCACCACGCCCAGCGAGTACAGATCGCTGCGCTGATCGAGGTCCTTCGATCGCGCCATGGCCTCGGGCGACATATAGGCGAACTTGCCGCGCCGACCGCCCGGGGCCGGCTCGTCCATGCGCGTCGCGACCCCGAAGTCGAGCAACTTCACGTCCCCATCGAAGCTGATCTGCACGTTGTGAGGGGTCACGTCGTGGTGGATGATGCGCAGCGGCCGCCCATCCAGATCGGGCGTGGCGAAGCAATAGTGCAGGGCGTCCGCCATCGAGGCGACGATGCGCAGCGCGACGCCGAGCGGCAGCGGCTTGTGGGCGCGGGCGGCGTCCGCCATGAGCTGGGCGCCCGACACCCCGTGCACGTACTCCATCGCCATGAAGTAGGCGTCGTCGAGCTTGCCCAGGTCGTGCAGGCTGACGATGTTGGGGTGGTTCAGCACCGCGGCCGTGCGCGCCTCGGTGAGGAACAGGTTCTCGTAGGCGCGCCGGCTCCGGTGCTCGGGCAACAGCCGCTTGATCACGACGAACTTGGCGAAGCCCCCGAAGCTCAGCCGGCGGGCCAGGAAGATCTCGGCCATCCCGCCCACGGCGATCTTCTGAAGGAACACGTACCGGCCGAACTTCGCCTTCATCCGCTCTCCGGCCGGGTGGGGGGCCGAGCACCACGTTGGCGGCAGTCTAACCCGGACGCGCCCTCGGGAGAACCACCCACGGCCGGATGCCGGGAGCGTCCGGTGCGTTGGCCGCTTGAGAGTCCCTTCGGGGGGGCCTACAGTGGCGCACCCTCACAACCCTTCAAGGGGCGCGGTGGACGCTTCCGACAAAGAAATCCTCGCCGCGTTGCCGCCGCCTCCGGCGACGACGCACTTTCGAGATCTCCTGCGGCAACTCGGTGTGCCCCACCTGCACCGCGCCGACCTCCGCGAACGGCTCGACGCCCTGGTCGAGCAGGGCACGCTCGAACGGATCGGCGGGCGCCGCTACGGGCGCCCTTCGGCGTCCGGCCAGCTCGTCGGCACCCTCACGCTCTCGGGCCGCGGCTTCGGCTTCGTCTCGGTCGAGGGGCGCGTCGACGACGTCTACATCGACGGCCGCGACATGGGCCCGGCGATGCACCGCGACCGCGTGCGCCTGCGCCTGCAGAGCACCGGCCGCGGCCGCCCGTCGGGCGTCATCACCGAGGTGATCGAGCGCGG
>CALBMW010000865.1 GCA_937896275.1 uncultured Myxococcales bacterium | reverse complement strand
ACAGAGACGGCGGCGGGCGCCTGCGGACCGCTCGATGCTCGGTCGGCGCGCTGGGGGCCACCGAGGGCCTCGATGATCGCGCCGCGCAGCACCGCCGCGGTGGTGGGCCGGTCGGCCGGCTGCTTGGCCAGCGCCCAGGCGACGGCCTGCTCCAGCGCGTCGGGGATGTCCAGGGTGTCGGGCATCACCGGGATGGGCTGCTCGCGGTGGGCGAAGATGGTCTCGATCGCGCTCTCGCCGTCGAAGGGCGGCGCGCCGGTGAGCATGTAGTAGAGCATCACGCCGACGCCGTAGAGATCGGCCGTCGGGCCGACGCCCTCGCCGCGGCTCTGCTCGGGCGCCATGAACTGCGGCGTGCCGACGGGCATCGCGCCGGTGAGATCGTTCTCGCGCTGGTGCGGATCGGTCAGGCGCGCCACGCCGAAGTCCAGCACCTTCACCTGATCGTTGCCGTCGATCATCACGTTCGACGGCTTGATGTCGCGGTGGACGATGCCCTGGCCGTGCGCCTCCTCGAGCGCGTCGAGTACCTGCGAGGCCACGCGCACGGCGCGCGGTGGGTCGAAGGGGGCCTCTTCGGCCATCACGTCGGAGAGCGTCCGGCCGGCGGCCAGCTCAAAGACGATGTAGGTGAGGCCGTCGGCCTCCTGGCCGAAGTCGAAGAGCATCACGCTCGAGCGGTGGCTCAGCTTGGACAGCGCGCGCGCTTCGCGGAAGAAGCGCTCGCGCCGCATCGGATCGGCGCTGCCCGAGCGGATGACCTTGAGCGCCACGTCGCGGTGCACGGCCCCCTGGATGGCCCGGTAGACGGTGCCCTCGCCGCCCGCGCCGAGCCGCGCGACGACGGTGTAGCGGCCGTCGCCCAGCTTGCGGCCCATCAGCGCGTCGTCGGGCGCGGCCGCCAAGCTCACCGCGTCGACGAGTACGGCGCCGTCCTCGGGGCAGGCCGCGCCCGGGGTCAGGTCGCTGGGCCGACCGCACTGGCGGCAAACGCTGCGGAGGGGAAATGGGGCGGACACGGCCCCCCGTCATACCCCAGGGGGGCCCCCCCAGGCGAACGCGAAGGTGAGGCCGGGGCACGGCGCCGATCCACCGCCGCGATTGCGCCACGCCCCCCCGCGGTTGCAGACTGGCCTGCGGCCCGGAGGCCCTCGGAGGGGAGCATGAACGCGCGCGGTGGGGCAGCTTGCTGGGGACTGTTGGCAGCTTGCTGGGGACTGTGGGCGCTGGGTCTGGCCGGCGGGTGCGACACCAGCGAGGACCGGCCCGCTCAGCGCGGCGCCCTCGCCGTGTTCTATGACGCCTTCCAGAAGTCACCCGACAAGGGCGAACCCTCCGAAGAGGACCGCCGCGGCGCCTGCGTCGATCTTTGCCCCGGCATGCGCGACTGCGTGAACGCCGCGTGCGGATCGGCCCTGCTGCCGAGCAGCTGCGGCCTGTTGTGCGAGAGCCAGGACAGCCTCGACCGTCCCGCGTGCGCCCGCATCCAGGGCGCGGTCGCGGGCGAGCCCGCGCTCTGTGACCTGGTGCGCACCAGCGCCGTGCCCGACGCCGCGCCGCCCAGCCTGCAGACCGACGCCGGCGTGGACACCTGCGGCCTCATGTGCGCTTGCGTGCTGCAGTGCGCGGGCGACCAAGCCTGCGCCGAAGGGTGCGCCATCGCCCACTGTGGCGGGGAGGAGGATCCGCGCGGCGCCGCCTGCTTCGCGTGCCTCGAGCGGTGCGGCTGATCGGAGAGGTGTCCGGCAGCCGGGTGAGCGCCGCTCCAGACGGGGCAGGGCACACCCTCGGCAGACCGGCTATATGTCAAGTGGCTGGTCTTGACCCCCACCCGTCTTCAGGCGGAGGCGGCGGTCACCTGGGCGTCCGTGAGCCCGAAGCGGCGCCGCCGGGCGGTGTACACCGACAGGGCCTCGTCGAGATCCTCGGCGCAGAACTCCGGCCACGACTTGTCGGCGAAGTGCAGCTCGGCGTAGCAGGCCTCGAGCGGCAGGAAGCCCGAGAGGCGCAGCTCGCCCGAGGTGCGCACGAGGAGATCGACGTCCGGCATCTCACCCGTCGACAGGGCCCGCATCACCTGGTGTTCGCTGACGTCCGCCGGCAGCAGTTGGCCCTTGCTGGCGAGGTCGGTCAGGCGCTGCACCGCCCGCACCATGTCGCGGCGGCCGTCGTAGCTCAGCGCCAGGACCAGGCGCATGTCCACGCAGTGCGCGGTCGCCGCCTCGGTCTCGGTCAGCGCCTCGCGCACCCGCGCCGGCAGGAACTCGCGCTCGCCGATGGCGGTGAGGCGGATTCCGTTGCCGATCAGCTCCTCGCGCTCCTGGCGGAGGAAGTCGACGAGCAGGTCCATGAGGTCGTGCACCTCGTCCGAGGGCCGCCCCCAATTCTGGCTCGAGAACGCGAACAGCGTCAGCCAGCCCAGGCCCCGTCGGCGCGCCTGGCGCACCACCGTGCGCACCGACTCGGCGCCTTGCGCGTGGCCCAGCGTGCGCGCCAGACCGTGCTGCTGGGCCCAGCGTCCGTTGCCGTCCATGATGATCGCGACATGTCGCGGAAGCATCGCCGTACTCCTGCAGGTTCGACCCACCCCTTATGCCCGACGCCCGTGAAGGCTGTATGAAGCCTTCGTGAAATGACGCAGTATCGGGGTCGCCTGGGCACGATTCGGGCGGAGGAGCGGGTCCGGCTCTCGACGCCGGACGCCCCAAGGAGGCGGCACCGGCCATGAGCGAGCAGCGGCGCATCGCCATTCTCACCGGTGGCGGCGACTGCCCCGGCCTCAACGCCGTGATCCGCGCGGCCGTCAAGACGGCCCGCGGCTATGGCTGGGAAGTCTACGGAATTCGCAATGGTTTCGACGGCTTGCGGCGCGCCGACAGCTTCCGGCTGTCGCGCGAGCGGGTGCGCGGCATTCTGCACACCGGGGGCACGATCCTGGGCTCGACCAACCGGATCGATCCCTTCGCGGTGCAGGTGGACGATCACGTCGAGGACCAGTCCGATCAGGTCATCGAGAACTTCCAGAACGAAGGCTTCGATGCCCTGGTCACCATCGGTGGAGACGGCACCCAGGCCATCGCCTACAAGTTCTGGCAGCGGGGCATCCCCGTGGTCGCGGTGCCCAAGACCATCGACAACGACGTGTCGGCCACGGACGTGACCTTTGGCTTCGACACCGCGGTCGAGACGGCCCGCGACGCGATCGACAAGCTGCACCCGACCGCCGAGTCGCACCAGCGGGTCATGGTGGTCGAGTTGATGGGCCGCACCGTCGGCTGGATCGCCCTGCACGCGGGCATCGCGGGCGGCGCCGACGTGATCCTCATCCCCGAGATCCCCTTCGACATCGACCGCGTGTGCGCGGCGGTCGAGCGTCGGTACGCGGGGGGGCGCCGCTTCGCGATCGTCGTGGTGGCCGAGGGCGCGGTCCCGATCAACGACAAGCTGAACCTGGCCGGCCTCACGCGCGACATCATGCAGTCGCCGCTGACCAACCAGGTGGCCCACTACATCCAGGCGAAGACGGGGCACGTCGTCCGCGGCATGGTGCTCGGCCACCTGCAGCGCGGGGGCTCGCCGACGACCTACGACCGCGTGCTCGGATCGCGCTACGGCGCCGCCGCCGTGCGGCTGGTGCGGGACCACAAGTACGGTCGGATGGTGGCGCTGCGCGGGACCGAGATCGTGTCGGTGCCGCTCGAGGACGCCATCGCGCAGGTGCGGGCGGTCGATCCGGCGGGCGACCTGGTGCAGACTGCGCGCGATCTGGGGATCGCGTTCGGTGATTGACCCAACCGAGATCGCACCGTCACCGGACGGCCCAGCGCCGTCTCTCCACCGGTACAGGTGGGTGTGGCGGTGGAAGCGCAATGGGGCCGAGGCCGAGGAGAATCGAGACGTGCGGAGCGACGACACTTTCCCGATCTTCACGCAAGCGAGCCGGCCGTGAGGGCGTGCGTGCCGTGGGCGCTGACGCTGGCGCTGGTCGCCACGCTCGCCGGTTGCGACGGCGGCGGCGAGGGCGAGGGGACGCCGACCGATACCGGCGCCGGTGGCACGCCGGGCATGGGGGGGTCGCCGGCGGACCTCGGTCCGCCGGGCGACGCGGGTGTGCTGAGCTGCGACACGCCGCAACCGGCGCGGCTCGGCTGTCCCGCGCCAGGCACGTTGCCCTTCGAGACCGAGGCCAGCGCGTTCGACGACCCGGGCATCGAGGAGGCCCTGGCGGCCTTCCCCGAGTACAAGCAGCAGAACCAGGATTTCCTCGGCAACCCGGACGCGGCGCAGTCGCTGGTGGGCCGAATGGCGCGCGGGAGGGCCCTCAATGCGCGCCCAATTCCCAATGAATTCGTGAGCTTGTGGACGTGGAACGCGACCGGCCACTTCGAGCAGCTGGGTCGCCAGCGCACCGATGGGGACGGCCGCTACACCTTCGACCTGAGCGGCGACGACCGCTTCGGCCTCGGCACCCACATCACGTATGCGGTCCTCGAGGGCGACGGCAGCTGCGCCGATCACCTCGTCGCGTCGTGGCCCGCGGGGACCCAGGTGGTTGTCACGGACATCGACGAGACGCTGACGACCGCGGACGCTGAGTTCCTGCGGCAGATCGGTGATCCGAGCTACGATCCCCAGCTCCGCCCCGGCTCGATCGAGCTGATGAACGCCTGGGCGGAGAAGGGCTACAAGGCCATCTACCTCACCGCGCGGCCCCATGACTTCCGGGTACCGACCCGCGGCTGGCTGGCGGCGCATGGCTATCCGACGGGACCCGTGGGGACCGCGACCTCACTCGTCGTAGGCGACGCCGCCGTGGCTTACAAGGCCGCGTTCATCGGTCAGCTGGTCAACGACCTCGGGTGGAGTGTGGTCGCGGCCTACGGCAACGCCGACAGTGACATTCAGGCCTACGCGCAGGCCGGCGTCCCCAAGAGCGTGACCTTCGTGGTCGGGACGCTCGCCGGTGAAGACGGCACGGTGGCCATCGAGGACGGCGACTACTCGAACCACGTGGCGACCTATGTCGCCGCGCAGCCGGCGGCGGTCCAACCCTTCGCCGCGGACGAGCCGTTCTGCCGATGAGGCTGGCCCCGGCGCTGGTGCTGGCCCCGGCGCTGGTGCTGGCCCCGGCGCTGGTGCTGGCCCCGGCGCTGGTGCTGCTGGGGTGCGGGGCGGCCGCCCAGCCCGCGCCGCCCGCGTCCGCGCCGCGCAAGTCTGCGCCGCGCAAGTCTGCGCCCCGCAAGTCTGCGCCCCGCAAGTCTGCTCCGCTGGATCTGCGCGGCGCGTGTCGGGCCGAGGCCGCGCGACAGCGGTCCGATCCGCGCATCGCGGCGCTGCTGCCAGGCGACTGGCCCGCCGCGAGCCCGCGCTTCGTCGACGTCGACGGACCCACGCCAGCGCTGGCCGCCGCGCAGGCGCTCTGCGCCCAGGCGCCCGATCACGCCTTCGGGGCGCCCATCGACTGCGCCGGGCTCGAG
>CALBMW010000864.1 GCA_937896275.1 uncultured Myxococcales bacterium | reverse complement strand
GTGTGCTCGTCTCTGTGCGACGCCGATCCCGACTGCCCCGCGGGCTGGGCATGCCGCGGCCTGGCGGTCGACGTCGAGGGCGCCACCACCGCCGGCGGCGCGAGCGCGCGCGTCTGTGTACCGGTGGCGGGGTCCGGCCAGGGCTGCGACGCCGACACCTGCCCCGCCGGTGAGATCTGCGCGGTCTGGCTCGGCGGCGACGTCGGCGTCCCCGGCGGCACGCTCGCCGCCGAGGGACGCTGCCAGGTGCCCGATCCCCGCGGCAGCCCGGCGGGCGAAGTCTGCGATGACCCCCTGGATTGCCAGCGCGGCGGCGGCTGCCGCGCCGATCCCGACGGCGCGCTCCGCTGCGCCGCCCCTTGCGACCGCGCGGGCCAGTGCGCGGCGAACGCGGTCTGTCAGGACCACGAGGTGTCACCCGGCGTGGTGCACGGATTCTGCCTGCCGCTGGCCAGCGGCGCCGGGAGTGGGGCCGACTGCGCGCGCGACGCGGACTGCCCGAGCCGCGAGACCTGCGCCGGCGACCGGCTCGCGAGCGGCCGGACCGAGCGCTTCTGTGCAGCCGGCCCGGGCCCCTTCGGCGCGGGTCAGCCCTGTGCTGCCGCGAATGACTGCGCCTCGGGGCGGTGCCAGCGCGGCCTCTGCACGGGCGCGTGCGTCAACGGCGCCGACTGCGGCCCCCGCCTGGCCTGCGCGGCCAACGCGCTCCTCGACCGCGACAACAACCCCGTGGGCTCGGCCTGCACGCCCGCCAGCCGGGTGTGCGGGCGCGACCTCGACTGCGCCGCCGATCCCGCCTGCGCCGGGGACCGCTGCGTCTGCAGCAACAGCACCTGTCGGATCGGCTGCCGCTTCCCGGGCGTGTGCGGCGACGGCAGCTACTGCCAGGCCGACGGCAACTGCGCGACCTTCTGTCGCGACGACGCGGGCGAGCCCGACGACACGCCGGCGCGGGGCCAGCCCGTGAGCCTCGACCGCACCACCCCCACCCAGGTGCTCGAACGCGCGCTGTGCGCCACCTCGTCGGTCGACTGGCACCAGTTCCAGCCGGGCGGCCAGCCCTTCAGCGTGACGCTCCGCAAGATCGGCGGCGACGAGCGCGCGGTGCTCGACCTGGCACTCTTCGACGCCTTCGACGGGTTGATCGCCGAGGGCGAGCCCGGGGCCGAGCCGGACACGTGGGTGGTGGGCATCGCCGATCCCGCCGAGGCCGCCGCCCGCCTGGGCGAACTCATGCGGGTGCGCGTGCGCGGCGCGCCGATCGTCGTGGGCGTCGACTACGCGCTGACGGTGAGCCTCGAGCCGCCCGACTGCCCCGATCCGGCGGTCGAGCCGCGGGACGAGGCCTGGGCCTGGACCGAGCTGCTCAGCCAACCCGGGGTGGGCGACGCCGAGCAGATCGACGGCTGGATTTGCCCGCAGGACGTGGACTACTACGCGGTGCGCCTCAACGCCGGCGACACGCTCGACGTCGACTTCACGATCCAGGGCAACGACGGGCGCGGGCCCGCCGACGGGCTCCAGCTCGACCTGATCGGCCCTGACCACCCCGATCTGCCGTCCTCGCGCAGCCTGGCCTTCATCCCCGCGGCCGAGGGCGGCGGCCAGCGCCAGTTCGTCGCGCCCCCGATGGGCTGCGGGCCGCCCTGCGTCAACAACGGTCAGTGCGTGATCGGCCGCACCTGCCTCGATGGATGGTGCGACCCGGGCAGGCCCTGCGACGTGCACGGCGACTGCGACCCGATGGGCACCTGCGCGCAGCATCGCTGTCAGCCGGCGACCGTCGCCGACCTGTGCCATGAAGCGGACGGGCGCGCGAGCTCGATCGTCTGCTTCGATCAGGTGGACTGCGTCGGCGCCAGCTACTGGTTGGCCGTGCGCGGCGAGGGCGCCCTCGATCTGTCGGCCTACCGGCTGCAGGCTCAGGTCGCGCGCGCCGAGGCGCTGCAGTGCGTGCCCGATCCCTGGGAGCTGGACGACGACTTCGTCACCACCGACCGCCTGCGCGTCCTGACGCCGCCGGGCAGCTTCGTGCAGCAGGGGAACACCTTCGTCCTGGCGCCCGATCGGACGCTCGACACGCCCGGCCGGCGCGCCTGTGGAGGCGACCCGATCGCGGACAACACGATCGCCGACTTCGACAACGTGCGCGTGTTCGCTCGGCTGGGCGAGACGCTCGAGGTGCAGGTGCGGCAGGAGATCAACCCGCAACGCCTGCTGGTCGTCCTGTGGGATCTGAACCGCAACGGCGCGGTGGTCGAGGTGCAGGAGGCCTCGGCGCCGGTGAGCGACCACGTCTTCGACATCGACGCCGCCGCGGTGGGCGGCGCGGGGATGACGTCCTCGAACTTCACCGTGGGCGTCGTTCGCCCGGTGAGCAACGGCGTGGGCTACGTCTACCACCACCCCTACGGCTGGTCGGTCCGACGCGTCACCGTGCCCGCCGTGCCGGACCCGGGCTGCGCCGCGCCCCAGCGCCTCGCGCTCTTCAACGGCAGCGTCTCGGTCAACGGCACCACCGCCGGGGCGCACGACGACGTGCGGCCGCTGGGGTGCAGGGGCGGGGCGGGGCCCGATCTGGTCTACGTCGTCCAAGTACCGGCCGGTCGGGGGACACTCACCGCGACCGTCAGCGCCAGCGCGGCCGACGCCTTCGATCCCGCCGTGTCGATCCGAACCGCCTGCGACGCGCCGGGGAGTGAGCTGGCGTGCGATGAGGACGACACCGCGGCCGTCGATCCCTACCGGCAAGCCCGCGCGGTGGCCGAGGTGCAGCCGGCCGGCGGACAGGACGTGTTCATCGTCGTCGACAGCTTCTCGGCCGAGACCGCCGGGGCCTTCCGCCTCGACCTGCGTTACCTGGCGCGCTGAGCGGGCCCCGAGGTGGGCTCTCAGCGGCGGCGCGTGCGCTGCGTGCGGCGACGCTCGGCGCGGGCGGCGGCCACCAGGGCAAGCACCGCGGCCACCGCCAGGGCGATGAACGTGGCGACGAGCGCCACGTTCGGCCCCGCGCCGGCCTTGCCCGCGGCGTAGCTCTGGACACCCTGAATGCGCTGCACAGGCCCCGCGGCCCAGGTGGGCGACGTGACCAGGAGGAAGACGACCGTGGTGCTGAAGTTTCGCATGCCAAGAGCTTCGGACCGCCATGACAGCACCCTGAACATGGGGGTTCTCGGCGACACACCTTGACCCCGGGGCCGCGTGCTACACTGCGCCGCCAGCGGCTGGCCAGGACGACAGGTTGGGGGACGGCATGCGCGCAACGATGCAGGGATTGAGGCTCGGGGGACTGATCGTCGCGCTCGCGCTGGGCGGTTGCATCGAGGAGTCGAGCACGGCCTCGCCCGACGACGGCGAGGGGACGGCGGACAGCGGCAACACGCCAGGCCCGAGCGGCGCCGGGGGCAACATCGGGCTCCCGGGCGATCCGGACGCCGGCGAGCCCGGCCGCCTGATCCCCGACGGCGCCCCACCCCCACCCCCACCCCCACCTCTGCCCCCCGGCCCCGACGGCGG
>CALBMW010000863.1 GCA_937896275.1 uncultured Myxococcales bacterium | reverse complement strand
GACCCCCGCAGACGTCGCGCCGCCCGATGGTGGGCCGCCCGATGGCGGGCCGCCCGATGGTGGGCCGCCTGACGCCGAACGGCCCGACGCGGCAGCGCCCGACGCGGCAGCGCCCGCGGACGGCGGCACACCCTCCGCGCCGGGGGCCGCATGCGACCGCATCGACGCGTGTGGCGACGCGCTCACGTGCTTCGACGAGCCACCAGGCGGCTACTGCCTTCCGGGCCAGGCGGGCAGCCCCCATGCGTGCCGCGAGCCCGAGCTCCCGTGCCCTGTCGGGACGGCCTGCTCACCGCTTCCGTACCATGCGATCGCGGGCGTCTGCCTCGCGACCTGCGACGGCGACGCGGACTGCCGCCCGGGCTACCTGTGCCGCTTCGTCGAGCTGTTCCCTGGCGACTCGACCTCGCCCCGCAGCGCCCGGCCGGTCTGCTGGATCGCCTGCCAGCCCGGCGTCGACCAGTCGTGCAATCAGGACCCGGTCATCTCGAGCTTGCGTGGGACCTGCCTGCCCGACGGCTCCTGCGCGTGCGCCGACGGGTCGCCGGCCGATCCCGACTCGGGGCGCTGCCGCTGAGGGTGCGTCGCGCGAGGCGAACCGCGACCTCCGGCGCGACGGCGCATCGAATCCCGTGCCTGCGGGCGTGCGCACCCTCGACACGCGCAGGGAGCACGGTTGACACGCGCAGGGAGCACGGTCCGGCGAGTCTGCTCAGGAGGCGTCGATGATCACCGGCTGGCTCGAGTCACCCATCGTTCGACGGCACGCGTGGACCCCGGACCTGACGAGCGTCGTCCTCGAGCATCGCCTCGAGGACTTCGAGCCGGGGCAGTTCGTGAACCTCGGGATCGACGTCGACGGGCGACGCGTGAAGCGCGCCTACTCGGTCGTCTCGGCGCCGGGGGAGCCGGCGGAGTTCCTCGTGGTGCGCGTCGAGGACGGCTTGCTGACGCCGCCGCTCTTCGGCAAGCGCGTCGGCGATCCGGTGCTGCTGTTGCCGCGGGCCGCGGGCTACTTCACGTTGCGGTGGGTGCCCGACGCCCCGATGTTGTGGATGATCGCCACCGGCACGGGGCTGGCGCCGTTCCTGTCGATGCTTCGCGCGGGCGCGCCCTGGGAGCGCTTCGGTCGCGTCGTGCTCGTGCACGGCGTCCGGCAGGGTGACAACCTGGCCTACCGCGACGAGATCTCAACGCACGCGGCGCAGCGCCCGGGGCGCCTGGTGTACGTACCGGTGGTGAGTCGGGAGCGAACGCCCGGCGCGCTGCACGGGCGCGTGACCACCGCGCTCACCGAGGGGCTCCTCGAGGAGGCCGCCGATCATCGCATCGGTCCCGAGACCGATCAGGTCATGCTGTGCGGCAACCCCGCGATGTTGGACGAGATGGAGGCGATGCTTCAGCAGCGGCGCGGCCTGCACGTGAACCGCCGCCGGGCGCCGGGACAGGTCACCCTGGAACGCTACTGGTAAGCCCAAGGCGCGACGGGCAGGCCTGCGAGGGAGCTGGCAGGTCGAAGTGCCAGGCACTTCTTCACGGGCACTTCTTCACGGGCAGCACGTCCAGCAGAAGTGCCTGGCACTTCTCCAGCAGGCACTTCTCCAGCAGGCACTTCTCCAGCAGGCACTTCTCCAGCAGTCACTTCTCCAGCAGGCACTTCTCCAGCAGTCGCGTGGGCCGCCGTCTTCGCGTTGAGACACAACGGGTCGGCACGGTCGCCGGGCGGTGCGGCGGTTCGTTGGGGCACACGCCGACGCATGGGGAGGCGGGGCCCGGGGCGTCATGCACGCGTCCCTTGATTCGGGGACCCGCGCCGGCCGACCCTCGCCCCCACACGATCCTGACCGGAGACGACCGATGAACGCAGCTCGTCGCTTCCAGGCGGTGCTCGCCGTGTGCGCCGCGCTCGGGCTGAGCCACGGCGCCGCGCGCGCCGACGAGGGTGACGCCCTCACGCGCTACAGGCACAAGGCCATCGAGATGCGCTTCTCGGTGTGGAACGGCATCGAGCTCGTCCAGGGCGGCGAGCCCGTCGAGATCGGCTTCTTCGGCGACCGGGCAGACACCGCCTTCGCCGGATCACCCGCGGCGCTGGACGCGGTCGAGGGCTTCAAGGGGCTGCGCATCGGTGGCTTCGCGGTCTGGTCGGCCGGCCTGGCCGTGCTGGTGACCGAGATGATTCTGCTCACGACCGAGAGCGACCTGCTCGTCGAGACGGATCAGTACGACCGCACCGAGGTGAAGTCGGGGCCGTTCACCGTGATGCTCGTGGCCGGCGCGACCCTCGGCATCACCGGCGGCGTCATGCTCCAGGGGGCCAACGGCTACCTCAACGACGCGGTCGACGCCTTCAACGAGGACCTGGCGCGCCGGATCTCGGGGCGCACGGCGAGCACGCCCACACCGCGGCCGGTCGTGCTTTCCTGGCGCGGCGCCTTCTGACCGAGCGGTCCGGGAGGCCGCTCAGAGCGGATCGATCGTGACGCAGCCCGCCCCATCGGGCAGGGCGACGGCGCCCCGGGCGGCGATCGCGGCGCGTAGGCCCCGCGGCGGATCGAGGACCACGCACACCTGCGCCGGGGCGTCCGCGTCCAGGCGAAAGGCGCCGGGCAGGGTGACCGCGTTGCCGCACTGCACACCCTCGGCGCGGCCCAGAGGAAAGGACGGCGCGGCCCCCTGGAAGACGATGACCTCGGCGGCGCGCGGCGTCGGCGGGGTACAGGTCACCACCACCTTCAGGGCGTCGGAGGCCGTGAAGGCGAGGACGCCCTCGACGATCTGATCCCCCCGGCGCGCGGTGATCGACACAGACAACTCGCCGTCGCCCTTCGCGCCGCTCCAGGCCTCGCGTGGCGAGCGTTGCGTCAGCGGGCGCGCCGGCCAGAGGGCGAGCGCCGCGGCGGCCGCCCCGGCGAGGATCAGGGCGCCGCCCCACCACGAGGGCCAGGCCAGGCGGCGCGTCGGGGGCGTCAGATCGCGCGGCAGGGGTGCCAGACCGGCGGGCGCCTCGATGCTCGCCAGGCGCGCGCGCGTCTCGGGATCACCCTCGATCTGCGCCCGCACGCGCGCCGCGCGGTCCGGGGGCAGTTCGCCGAGGTGATAGCGCTCGAGATCGAGCCAGGAGGGGCGCTCAGCCATCATCACCCTCCGTGAGCAGTCGACGCGCCTCGTCCTGCACCCGCGCCAACCACCGCTGCACCGTCTTGCGGTTGGTCCCGATCAGGGCGGCGATGTCCTCGAGCTCCATCTCGTCGATGTGGCGGTACACGAAGACCTCCCACCGCCTGCGGTCGAGCCGGGCGCCCAGCTTCAGCAGCAGATCCCGGTCGATCACCCGCCCCTCGAGCGGCAAGGCGGTCCACCCGTGCAGCACCCCGGCGCCGGGTCCGTCCCGGTGCTGCTCGAGCAACCGCTGGCGGTTGTCCGCGTCCCGCAGGTGGTTCAAGCACCGATGGGTGATGGCGCGATACAGATAGGGCAGCTCCGCACGCAGGCGGTCGCGACGCCACAGATCCACCAAGAGCGTCTGGACGACGTCCTGCGCGTCCGCGTCGCTGCGGAGGATGCGGCGGGCCTTGCGCAGCAGGGCCGGGCCGTAGCGGGCGTGGACGCGCTCGAGGTCGTGCATGAGGGGCCATCACTCGCAGCGATCCTCGGTGGCGATCAACCAGCATTCGCTCGCGGGGCCCACGGTCCGCGCGCAGCTCGTGAGCTCGGTGGCGTCGCAGCCGACCAGCTCGGGGGTCTCGCTGCAGAGCCCCACCTCCGTGGGACCACACACCCCCGACGCGCACTGCGCGGCCGCCTCGCAGCGGGCGCCTGGCCGTCGCTCGAGCAGGGCGAGCGGCTCGGCCTCGCAGCCACCGGTCGAGCCGACGCGGATGCGCGCCAGGATCGCGCGGCCACCGCTGAGCTTGCGCACGCGGATGCGCACGGTCTCGTACCAGGTGGGCGGCGTGATGCGGAACTCCAGCCGCTTCCAGTCGTGGCCGTCGATCGGCTGCGAGTACTCGGCGGTGCCATCGTCCTGGAAGTCGAGCTCCAGCAGCACCGTGCTGTCCGGATCGATGTCGGTCAGCAGGTCGATGTCGAGGCAGCGGGTCTGCCGGTCGGTGAGCTGAGAGATGGACGCGCGGTCGCCCAGCAGGGCCAGGCCGTCGTCGCCCGCGTGCCACGTGGCCACCCGCGCCACGCTGCCCTCGTCCACCTCCCAGTCGCAGGGCACCGGGCCGCACCACTTCTCGAAGTAGGGATCCTGGTTGATGGGCTCGCTGCAGGTGTTGCCCAGCAGCGCGAGCGGCGAGATCAGCAGGACCAGGCGGGCCAGGCGGCGGCCCCCGGTGGGCGTCTTCGTGAGCGTCTTCACAGCACACCTCGCAGGCCGAGGAAGAGGCCCGTGCCCCCGTGATCGTGGGTGTCCCCGAGGCGGTTGCTGAGCGCCGGCGCGACCAGGTAGTCCGCCTCGGCGAAGAGGCCGAGGTGGCGCCACGGCATCGACTGAAGGCCGACCCCGCCGACGAGCAGGTAGCCCCACTCGGTGCGGCCGCTCTCGTCCTCGAGCCGGTCGAAGGCCAGGACGGCCCCGCCCCCGACCTGGGCGTACGCGCCGAGGACGTGATTGAAGAAGTCGACGTCCGACCGGACCATGAGCGCCGCGCCGTAGCTCTGCAGGTCGAAGCTGCGGGGATCGTCGAGCGCGCGGTCGTCCAGCTCGAAGCTGCGGCGGTCGAGGGTCCGCAGGTTGAGCAGCACCGAGAGGTGAGGGTGGACCCTCTTGCCGCCCGACAGCGAGAAGTGCGTGACCTCGCCGACGCCGAAGTCGACCTGCTCGTTGTAGCCAAAGGCTTCGAGGCGGTCGGTGTAGTCGCTGTCGCGGTTGGTCTGCAGCCCGACGGCGGCCTCGACCATCCAGCCCTCGCTCCACGAGAAGCCGGGCTCGACGCCCTTGGCGGCGCCGGCGGTGACCTCGGTGTAGGCGCAGTCGTCCGGGCCGAGCCGGGCGACCGCGCCGCGCACGACCTCGACGGCGCACTCGCCGAGTCGATCGCCTTGCCGCACCAAGCCGCGATAGAGCCCAGGCGGTACGGCGATGCGGGCGGCCTGGCCGGGCGCCTTGTGAAGCTCGGCGACGACGACCGGGCGCCCCGGGCCATCGGTCGAGACCATGACGTCGCCCTCGAGATCGGCGCTCAACTCGAGGTGCGCGAGGCCGGCCCCGGGGGCGGTGAGCGGTAGATCGCCCTGGCCGGCCAAGCGGGTCTCGAAGGTGACGTGCTGGCGCCCGATCTCGGTGCGCGCCGTCGAGAGCAGGGTCTGGTGGTAGGCATACTGGTAGGCCTCGCCGAGGGCCACGCGGCCGTCGTGATTCCCGTCCGCCGCGCCCCGCAGGGCGACGATGAGGTGGTGGGTGAAGAAGGAGCCTTCGAGCGCCTCGGACTCCTGGCTCAGCTCACCGGCGCTGCTCGAGGCCAGGACCGCCATGCCGCGGGCGTCGAGGCGGCGCACGGAGTTGACCGAGAAGTCTTCCACCTGCGCGGCGCCCTTCGCGCGCCCGAACGCGCCGCTGCGACAGGCGTCGAGCACGACCAGCGTGACGGCCGAGGGCAGCGCGAGGAGGCGCGCGCGCAGCTCGCCCAGCGGCAGGAGGTCCTCGCCGAAGTCGAGCGCGTCGGACCGCGCGTGGCCGGAGTAGTAGAAGGTGAACACGGTCTGCTCGCCGTGCTCGGCCCGCTCGGCCAGGGTGACGGCGGCCGCGTCGAGGGCGGCGCGCACCTGCTCCAGGTCGGGCGACGCCAGCACGTCGACGTGGTCGGGGGGGTAGTCCCCCAGGCCTTCGAGCACGTCGGCCACAGCGCGGGCGTCCCGCTCGGCGTAGCGCAGGGGCGTCTGTCCTGGCCCGGCCGCGTTGTTGCCGATGATCAGCGCGTAGCGCACGGCCGCCGGCAGCGCCGCGGCGGGCGTGGGCGGCGGGACGCCGGACAGCGCGATCAGGGCGAGGAGTGATGGGTGCATGATGCCTGCCTTTCGGGGTCTCGCCGGAACAACACGCCAGCTTCGGGCCACGGGACATCGGTGGGCGAGATTTTCTGGGCGAGGCGTCGGACCGACGCCGCGCGGGGTCGGTCGATGCGCCGAGCGCCGAATGAAGTGGGTGCGGCCGGTGGCGCCAGGTCATTCGGCGCAGATCGAAGTGCCAGGCACTTCTTCAGGGGCTCCTTCACGGCGCTTCTTCACGGCGCTTCTTCACGGGGCCACGGCCGAATGAAGCCGATGGGATAGGCGATCGCGGCCAACGGCGCGCCCGCTGCATGGCCCGAGGGGCCGAGCGCCCGGGGGGTTACTGGCTCAGCGTCAGCCGGTAGGGCGCCGTGGCGCCCTGATAGCCCAGCACCGCCACGATCGCCGGCCCCTGGTACTGAAACGACTCGTTGTCCGTCGCCGAGTCGCTGCCCAGCGGTCTCCCGTTGGCGCCGTTGGCGGGCCTGCCGGTCCGCTCGTCCCAGACGTAGACGTCGAGATCACCGTCGGCGTGGCGGAAGGTCAGGTCCAGGCGCCACGCGCCGGCGAGGTCGACCCGGTAGAAGTCCGAGCCGCCGTCGCACACACCGCCCGCGAAGGTGCCGGCGCCGATGCGCGCGGCCTGCGCGGCCGAGTCGTTGGGCTCGTAGGGCTCCTCGTCGTCGGGGCCGCAACTCGCGCCGCCGCCGCCACCGCCACCGCCACCGCCGCGCGCGAGCCCCGCGAAGTCGAGCATGCCCGCCACCTGATTCTGGTCGGCGATGACCCGCATGTCGCTGCGCCGGACGACGAAGGCGGTCGGGAAGCTCTGGATGATCGGGCTGTTGTAGATGGCCCGCGCCGGGCGCGTGTCCCCGTCACCCACCCGGATGGACGGCGCGTCGGCGATCAGGCGCGACAGGTAGCTGTTGGCCGAGCGGCTGCTGTCCGGTCGGTAGCTGTTGTCCTCGGTCTCGACGAAGACGATCAGGCCGCCCGCGGCGTCGATGGCCGACGCCTGCTGCGCGACCTCGCGGATGTAGTCGGGGCAGCTCGGGCACCACTCGGCGCCGACGATGAAGGCGATGGTCGTATAGCGCGCGTAGGCCGGATCGCAGAAGACGTCCTCCATCGAGAAGGCCCCGATCGAGCCGTCCGCGTCGTAGGCGTCGGCCCAGGTGAGGGCGGGCATCACCTGCCCGGTGCGCGGCGTCTGGGGGGCGCCGGCCGGGTAGGTGCACGGGCCGGCGGGCGGCGCCGCGGGGGGCGGCGTCGACGGGGGCGGGGGGTCCTCGGGCGACGGATCCTCGGGCTCGTCGGGCTCGTCGGGCAAGACGGGCGGCGGCAGCGCGCCGGGCGCATCGGCAGACGGCGGCCCGGCGGGCGGCGCCTCGTCGGGATCCAACGCGCGCCACCCGAGCCACGTCAGGCACGGCAACCCGGCGTCGCCCCGTGCCTTGACGAAGTGATCGGCGCCGACCTCGGCCACCCCGTACTCGACCCACTGACCCTCGGGCACGGGCGTGCCGTCGCTCAGCGTGCAGCTCAGGCCGCCCAGCACCGAGAACGCCACCCGCGTGCCCGGCGCCAGCTCGGGCGTCGGGACGCGCAGCGCGAAGCCCGGCCCGTCCACGTCAGCCTCGGGCGAGAAGGCGTACAGCCCGTCGAAGCCGGGGCCGAGCAGCGTGCCGCACAGGCGCGGATCGGCCGGGCTGATGCGTCTTCCCCCCAAGGTCGAGGCGTCGCCGTCGCCGCCGAAGTACAGGCGGTCGGGGCTCACGTCGACTTGGATGCCGCCGCTCAAGCCCACCGTCTGGCCGCCGCCGGGCGTCGGCTGCGGATCCAGCCCGCCACGGCTGGCGCGGAACAGCACCCAGGGCGCGTCGTCGTCGATGTCGGGGGCGCCCTCGAGCCCCAGCTCGCAGTACAGCGCCGCGTAGAGGCCGTCGGGTTGCACCACGCGCAGCGTCGCGCGGCTCACGCACCGCGCCTCGGCAGGCACGGCGATCTCGAAGCGCCCGGTCGCGTCGGCGGCGCCGGGCCGAAGACACAGCAGGTTGCCGTCCGCCGCGCGGCGCACGCAGAGCTGCGCGCGCGCCCCCGGCACCGCGAGGCCAGCGTCGTCTTCGATTTGCCCGGCCACCCGGTCGAGCCCCACGCCGACGGCGCACCCGTTGGCCGGGGGCGGCAGCGCCTCGCCGGGTGCGGCGCCGCTGCCGTTCAGGGGCGGCGCCCCCTCGGGGCCCTCCAGGAGCGTCGGATCGTCGCCCGCCGAGCGCGTGGCGCACCCGAACAGGCAGAAAGCGAGCAGTGCTCTTCGCATGATCCCCCGCGATGCCGATCGCGGGGGACGCCGGTGCAACCCGCGGGCCGTCGCGACGAGCCGCGTGGCGTATCGGGCTCGCGAGCCGACTGAGACGCGCCGAGCACGCCTCACCGTGTGACCTCGATGTCCCGGGCTCCTCGATGTCCCGGGGTCCTCGATGTCCCGGGGTCACTGAGCCAGCGGCACGCACTCACCGCCGAGGCAGATGAGCTGGCTGCAGCAATCCAGGTCGCCGCGGCACGCGCGGCACCGGTCGCCGTCGCAGGACAACCCGTCCGCGCAGTCGAGGCAGGCGTCCGAGCACGGGGCGCCCAGCCCGCCCCCTGGCGGGGGGCCATCGTCGGGGCCGGGGACGTCCCCAGGGCCGGCGTCGGGGCCGCCTCCGGGGCCGCCTCCGGGATGATCGTCGGGCGGCGGATCCTCCTCGCCCGGGCAGTCCAGATCGGTGATCGCCCGGTCGTAGACCACGTTGGCGTAGCCCGCGAAGTCGATCGACTTCACGAAGAACGAGCCGTAGGCCGCCACGTAGCCGGGCGCGGTCAGCTTCGCCCGCGGCGCGTAGACGTTGCCCACGAAGTCCGAGGCCCCGATGAGCACGATGTCGTTGCTGCCGCCGACGTACACCCGCGTGGCGGCGGGGCGGTCCCGATCACCGAAGGAGGCGGCGCCGATGAGGCCCAGATCGCCGGCGATGAACAGGTCGAGCTCGGCGTCGGGCGCCAGGTCGAAGTCCAACCTGCCCGCCGCCGCCACCGGACCACCCACCATCAGCGCCACGCGCCCGGTGATGCGTACGTCGATGCCCCCGATGCCGCTGATCTCGTCAACGTAGTAGCGCCCGCAGGGCAGCTCGATCTCGACCCGCCCGACCACCTGCTTCAGCGCGCCGGGCTGCAGCCCCACCAGCGCGTTGTCGTTCACCGCGCGGGTCTGGTCCACGATGCCCTCGACGTCGAGCAACCGCTGGCACGGGCAGGGCGGCCGGATCTGCACGGGCTCTCCGAGGCTGGCGCCGTCCACCAGCAGCGGCAGCGCGAAGAGCTGCGCGGCGTAGTGCAGATCGCGCCCCACCCGAAAGGGTCCGCTGGTCAGGTTGCCCGCCAGCCATGCGTCCCGCCCCACCTCGACGTAGCCGGGCACCAGGACGTCGCCGCCCAGACGCAGATCGCCGGCGGTGCGTAGATAGCCAATGAAGTTGAGCGCTTGCGCGCCGGCGATCGAGAGCGAACCGCCCACGTCGGTGAAGCCCGCGCCGATCTCATAGGCGCCGTTCATGCCGACCGCCGCGCCGCCGCCGACGTCCTGGTTCGCGTCGAAGGCGCCGTCGCGCGAGTCGAAGCCCCGGGTCTTCAGGTAGCCGGCGAGGCGGGTGTTCTCGCAGGTGCACAGCGCGTTGGTGAAGATGCGCTCGGCGATCTGCCCCGTGCAGGTGGCCTGGACCACCTCCTGGTCGCCGAGGTCGACGACCGGGCCCTGCCCGGCGCAGAAGACGTCGTGCGGGGCGTCGAGGGGATCCTCCTCGCCGGGCGCGCCCATGTCCGGGACGACGCCGGGTGGTGGTGGGGCGCCGGGGCCGCCGCCGGGGCCGCCACCGGGGCCGACACCGCCGTCCGATCCGCCGACGACGTTGCCGCTGCCCGGGCCCGCGTCCCACCCCTCTGGCGCGCTCCCGGGTGCGGCGTCCGGGCCCTCGCCCCCACCGGGGGTGCCGCCATCCTTGGCAGCCTCGTCGGCGCAGCCCGCGCACAGGAGGAGCAAGCAGAACAGCAGCGGCGATCGGGCAGGTCTCATCGTCTTCTCGCTTTCGGCGCGGCCGCGCCCCGGGGGACGCGGAGCAACGCGCGTGCCGGCGGTCCACGCGGCGCGCTGTGACCTGGGTAGCACAGGCCGCCGCCGCCGCGGAGCCGCGCGGGGCCAGTTTCTCCCACCGTGGCGGGCTCTACAACGGTGGTACGTAGTTTGCTGTCCGCTGGGGTCCAGTGTCCCCTCATCGGAGGACCCCATGCGACAGGCCCCGCCCTCCCCGTGGCTGCTGCTCGGCGCGCTGCTCGCCCTGGCCTGCGAAGGTCGGCTCGAGGTCGACAAGTCGGCCCCGCCCGAGGCGCCCGCCGACGAGACGCCGCGCGAGGGTGAGATCGGGGGCGATGGGCCCGCGCCCGCCCCCGCCCCACCGGCGCGCGCCC
>CALBMW010000862.1 GCA_937896275.1 uncultured Myxococcales bacterium | reverse complement strand
CGGTGCCCTGGCCGCAGGCCGTCTCGCAGCGGCGCAGCAGGTTCTCGTCGATCTGCCCGTCGCAGTCGTCGTCCACGCCGTTGCAGGTCTCCTGTGGGATGGCCTGCTGCACGATCTCCGCGAGCGCCAACTGCAGGCTGACCCGGTCGGCGGCGAAGAACGCGTGCTCGGTGCCGCCCGCCACGGCGACCGCCTGCAGGTACTGGCTGCCGGCGGTCTCGGCGCCGAAGCCAATGACGAAGGTGCGCACGGGCGTCGCCCGGCCTCCGACCCGCAGTTGCAGCAGGTTGCGCGCGGCCGACTCGAGCGCAGCCTGGTCCGGTCCGCCGCCCGGCGCCTGCTCACAGGTCTCCTCGCCGTCGGTCAGCAGCAGCACGAAGTAGTGGCGGCAGCTCTGACGCGCGTCGTTCGGGATGACCTGATCGCGGAAGACGGTCAGCGCCGAGCGCAGCGATCCTGCGATCGGCGTGGCGCCGTCACCGCGCAACTCCCTGTTTGCATTGGCGTTGTAGGGAAAGGTCTCGACGTTGTCCATCCAGGGCAGGATGGCCCCGTGGGTCTGATCGGCGATGGGCACGAGCAGCTCGCCGCCGCGCTGGCACGAGATGATCTGACCGTCGTAGTTGAGGGCGCCCTGCCCGACGCTGAAGGGGAAGGCGTCGTACTGCGACCGGTAGATCGTGTCCCCGCAGCCGCTGCAGTGGCCGGTGGATCGGATCAGGTTGCCCTCGTCCTGGGCGTAGCGCATCAAGCCGAACTCGAGCTCGGAGACGCCGAAGAGCGTGGTCCGCATCGCCTCCTTCGCGATGTACATGCGGCTGTCGTCGGGCAGGCCGTTGCCGTCGTGGTCCAGGCCGGGGTAGGCGGCGGAGCCGTCACCGTAGGTCCACGCCTCGCAGAGTCCGTCGTCCTTGCACGGCACGCCGGCCGGGCAGCCGTTGGCGCCGTTGAGGTCGTAGCAGTAGCCCACCTGCGGCAGCCCGCAGTTCCACTGGCACTGCCGCTCGCGCGCGGGCGTCCACGTCATCGAGCCCGACGTGTCGAACACGACGAGCATCTTGGGCTTGACCAGATCCTGAGCGGCCGCGCGCCTCGCCCCGAGGACCATGGCCGTCACGGCGAGCGCAGACGCGAGCAGCCATCTTCGGTTTTTGGACACGATGTTCCCCTCCCCCAGGGTCGACGGGCGAAGACTATCAACGCACTCCCTTATGGTGCCACTTCGTGCGCGCGGGGGCCTCACCACCGCACGCGCCGCCGGCCCTCGCGGGCTTGGACACGCCAGAGGGCCCGGTCGATTCCGGATCGATGCGCCGACGCCCCCGAGGCCGGGAGCTGGGCGGATGACGCGCCCGCTGCCTACGTGTAGGTTTGACCGAACGTCGTTCACCCGCCACCTTATTTGGACCCTCTGCGGAGAACCGTTTTGATCCGACGCGCCGTCCTGCTCGCCACCGCCGTGATCGGCCTCGTCGCCTGCATGGAGCCCCCGGAGCTGCGCCCGCGCGCGCCGACGCCCGGCCAGCCCCACATCCGGGTCACGACCTACAACGTGAACCTCGCGCTGGCCGAAGACCCGGACACGGTGGCCGCCGTGGGCGGCACGGACAGTGACATCCTGTGCCTGCAGGAGGTCAACTCGGTCTGGGCGACGATCCTCCAGGCCACCTACGCCGGGCGCTACCCTTTCATGGCCTTTCACGGCGAGCACACCGGCGGGCTGGCCGTCCTGTCTCGCTGGCCCTTCCAGGATCTGGGCGTCGCCCCGGGCTTCGACGGCTGGCACCCCGCGTGGCACGTGCTCGTCGAGACGCCCATCGGCCCGATCCAGGTCTTGCTGGTCCACCTGCGGCCGCCCGTCAGCCGCCGCGGCGGCCTCTCGTCCTACTTCGGCATCGACGAGATCCACGCCGCCGAGCTCGCGGGCTTCGAGGCGAAGTGCGACGCGGACGTGGCCACGATGGTGGTGGGCGACTTCAACGAGGGCGACGAGGGCGGGGCCATCTCCTGGCTTCGCGAGCGCGGCTACCGCAGCGTCCTGCCCCAGTTCCGGCCCGGGCAGGAGACCTGGCGCTACGAGAGCTCGATGTACGGGCAGACCATCGACACGCTGGACCACATCGTCTACGACACCGCCCGCTTCCGGCCGCTAAACGCCACCGTCTCCTACCTCGGAAACAGCGATCACCTGCCGGTCACAGCGATCTTCGAGGCCCTCCCGAGGCCGGGCGTGCCCTGACCGCCGCCTTGGACTCTGGCTCGGCCCCTCACAGCTCGTAGGCGAGCCCGACGCCGACATGCACCCGGCGCTGGTAGCCGTCGAGCTCGGGGTAGTTGAGCTGCGCCTCGGTGCGCACGTGCATCGCGTCGTCCACGCGCAGATCGACGCCGAGGGGCAAGCGCGCCGTGGTCGCCCTGCCCCAGGTGCCGAGCTGGGGCGCCCCGTAGACCCACAGGCGGTCGCGGCCCACCGCGAAGGGCAGCTCGAACGCTACCCACCCGTAACCAAGCTCGAGGCCGGCCCCCACGCGCAGGTGGCGCGTGTCGAGCGGATGGACGCGCACGCCCAGGCCACCCGTGGCGTTGCCCGCGTCGTCGAAGGCGCCGATCACCGCCAGGTCGAAGACCGAGACCGGCACGGTGCCCCAGGACTGACCGCCGAAGCGCCACGCGTCCTGGCCCACCGGCCGCGGTGACACCCCCGCGAAACCGACGCCCACCTCGGCGTCACGATCGGGTTGCAGCGGGATCAGGGGGCGCAGGCTGAGGGCGGGGGCGCAGGCCCCGAGAAGGACCGCGAGGACCACGCCCGACGCGAAGCGGAGCGGCTTCATGACACCGGCGCCGTGCACGCCGCGCGCCACGGCAAGGTTCTTGAACCGTTCGGCACCGGCCACGAGGGCCCCCGTGGCCTCGGAGGAAGGACGATGCGCCGGCTCGCCGCGCTGCTGTCGCTCGTGCTGGCCGCGCCGACCACCGCGGCCCCGCTGCCGCCCGACCCCGACCTGGAGAGTTCGCGCGACCGCCTCGCCCGCAGCCCGCCCCGACCACCGCCCGACTACGGCCGCACCGCCGTCGAGACCCTGCTCTTCGTGGGTTTCGGGACGGGGTGGTATTGGCTCAACGCCGACGAGAACTCGCCGGACTGGGACTACTCGAGGCTCGATCAACGCTTCTCGGAAGGGCACATCCGCTTCGACAACAACCACTACACCATCAACAACCTCGTGCACCCCGTCGACGGGGCCGCCTACCACGTGTTCGCGCGCGCCAACGCCCTGCCGGTGCACGAAGCCTTCCTGACCGGGTTCGTGGCGT
This sequence comes from uncultured Myxococcales bacterium, assembly GCA_937896275.1. GTDB lineage: Bacteria > Myxococcota_A > Bradymonadia > UBA7976 > UBA1532 > JACKDN01. Next base: position 2,848 of record CALBMW010000862.1, on the reverse strand, counting down.
CGACCGGGTGGGAGTACGTGCTCGAGTATCGCGAGCGGGTCAGCATCAACGACCTGGTGTTCACGCCCGTCGGCGGCATGGCGCTGGGTGAGGTCTTGTTCCAGCTCGGCGACTACCTCTCGAGCGCGCCCGAAGGCGGCACCTGGGCGCACGAGGCCGCCGCCTGGACGCTGGGGCTGCCGACGCGACTGCACGCGGCGATGGACGGGCGTTCCAACCCGCCCGGGCCGACCGACCGCCTGGGCTTCTCCGCCCGGCGAGATCACGATTTCAGGTTTGGATACGAGGCCTTGCGCGCCGACGACGAGGAGGCTTCCCACGGCCTCTTCGCGCACGTCCGGATCGACAGCCTGCGTGGTCATGGCCAGCCGGGGCGCTTCCGGCTGCTCTATCTGGACGGCAACCAGGTCGATCTTCAGCTGCGCATGCTGTTCCGCGAGGCGGGCTCGGCGGAGCTGGATCTGCGGGCGCGGGCGGCGCTGCTGGGGTACTACACGCAGACCTTCGACCGGTTCGGCGACGGCTCCTCCGGGGCGGCGCGGCTGACGCTGGCCTTCGAGCACACCCAGCGCTGGCTGCCCGGACCCCAGGACCGAATCTCGACCGTCCACCTGCCCGGACCGTCGGCCGAGCTGCGGTCGCGCCAGGGCGCCCTCGATCTGCAGCTTCGCGTCGACCTCTGGCCGGACTTCGCGGCCGTCGACGCGCTGGCCTATCCCGCTTGGAGAGACGCCAACCCCACCGCCACCACCAAGAGCGTCGTCGAGGAGTTCGGCTACTACTACGCGTTCGGGCTGACCGCGCAGGTCGAAGGCTCCGCACGGTGGGGCGCCCTCGAGGTGGGCGGCCGCGCGCGTCACTCGCGGCTCGAATCGTTCGATGGGCTGGACCGCCTGCAGGAGACGGTCACCGCCGACGTGAGGGAGCGGGACCTGATCCTCGAGTTGGGCGGCTGGATCGGCTACGTCGACCCCGACACGCTGACCCACGTGCGCCTGGGCATCGAGGGGCTGCAGCGCACCAGCGAGGTCGGCGACGTGCGGGCCCACCTGGAGCGACGCCGCGTGCTGCTGCAGGTCGGGCTGGCCCTTTGACGCCCGGCCCGGCGCGTCAGTCCGGCTGCCACTCACCCGGATCCCAGCTGTTGAGCCAGGCGTCGTCGACCGCGTCCTGCGCCTGCTCGCGCTCGGCGTCGAGGTCGAAGCCGCGCACCTCGACGGCGTCGTCGTGGCCGCCGGACTCGCCCTGCTCGGCCTCGAAGGCAGCGTCGGCGCGGCGGGCAGCGGCTAGATCGCTCACGCCGTCCACCGGCCCCGTGTCGCCGGTGTCGAAGACCTCGCGGGCCTCGAACTTGGCCAGGCGCACCAGCAGCATGATCGGGTGGTAGGCCCAAACGCGCCGATCGGCGGGCAGGCCGCTGTGCTTGCTGACGTCGTCGTCCCACCAGAAGAACTTCTGGTAGCGGCCCATGAACTCGCGCACCTGGCGCTCGAGGTACCACTCGAACTCGACGCCGCCGCCGAAGAGGCCGGTGAAGTCCGTGGTGGCGCTCCACTCGGTCGCGTGTCGCACCGCCATGTAGCGGAACTCGCGGCGGAGGGGCTGGTTCTGAAAGAAGTCCTGGATGACGGACGGCGGGACGGGGTAGCCGCCCTCGGCCAAGCCGCGCAGCGCCTCGGGATCGTCGACGATGTGGCGCCAGATCGTGCGGGCGTTGCACAGCAGATCGTCGTCGTCGTCCTCGTCGACCTGCCGCAGGCCGAGAAGCTCGGGCAGCAGCGGGGCCTGCGAGACGATGGCCAGGTCGAGCACCGGCTGGGGGGTGCTGGCCTCGGTGTCGTCGAAGGACGGATCGTAGGTGCCGACGTAGCCGATGATCTCGCCGGCCTCGACCGCGATGTCGCACAAAGCCACGTCCCCCCGGCGCAGGGGCTCGAAGCCAGGCAGCGCGGGCGGGGTGCCGCTGCCGGTCCAGGTGTACTCGGAGCCCTTCGCGAGCAGCTTGCGCATCCAAGGCAGGAGCGCCGCCTCGTCGCCGGTGTAGGGCACATGCTGCAGGTGCGAGAGGACCGAGTAGAAGCGCAGGGTGGAGCCCGCGACCTTGGGCTCGTGCCTGATGACCACGACGTTGGGGCTGCCCAGCTTCAGGTCGGGCTTGGCGTTGCGGGCCACCACGATCCTGCCCGCCGCGGGGGCGACGACCGGCGTGTTGGCGGCGACGCGCAGGTGGACGCCGGTGTGCCAGGCCTGTCCGGCGCCGATGGGGAAGTAGCCGCCGTCGCCTTGCTCGACGTGATCGAAGTAGGGCTCGGACAGGGTGAGCGCGCGGATCTTGGGCATGCGCGCCAGGTTGTCGGCGCCCGGCAGCGTGACGGGGAAGTGGAAGCTGTTGCCACGCAGCGAGATCAGCAGGCGCTCCCAGTCGAAGCCGGGGCCGGGATCCCACTTGGTGGCCGAGACGTGCCAGTGACCCACGATGCCCGCGAAGCTGGTGGGCGACGCCAGCTTGCGATCGAGCACCTTCCCGTCGCCGCCGATGGGTGCGTCGGGCCGGATGCCGTGGAAGATGCGCATCAGGCCGCCGAGGACCGCCACCAACGACCGGTACTGTGCGTCGGTGTAGCCGACCGCCACGTGGCGGCTGCCGTTGATCGTGCCGACGGTGGGGCCGGGCCGCGCGCCCTTGCTGCCCTTCTGGCGCTCCGGGGTGATGGGGTTGTTGAGGTCGATGCCGATGGCGATGTCGTTGACCTGGGCGGCGTGGTAGGCCATGTCGTACAGGGCCAACGGCTGCCAGACCGTGCCCTCCCAGTCGATGATCAGGTGGGTCGACAGGCCGCGATGGATG
>CALBMW010000861.1 GCA_937896275.1 uncultured Myxococcales bacterium | reverse complement strand
GGTCTCGCTCGGCGGCGTCCGGGACGAGGCCGCCATCCGGGGTCACCGGCGCACCTATGTCGGCGCGCTGCCGGGCCGCATCATCGAGGGCCTGCGCAAGGCGGGGGCCTCGAACCCGGTCATGCTGCTCGACGAGATCGACAAGATGTCGGTGGGCTACGGGAGCGGATCGCCCGAGGCGGCCCTGCTCGAGGTGCTCGATGCGGAGCAGAACGTCACCTTCACCGACCACTACCTCGAGCTGCCCTTCGATCTTTCCGAGGTGCTGTTCGTCTGCACCGCGAACGTGCTCTCGACGCTCTCGCCGCCCTTGCGCGACCGCCTCGAGGTCGTCCAGATCGACGGCTACACGCCCGACGAGCAGCTGACCATCGCCCGCCGTCACCTGCTGCCACGGCAGCGCACCCGGCACGGCCTGGGCGAGGGCACCCTGGCGCTCACCGACGCCACCCTCGAGGCGATCATCCGCGACTACACCCGCGAGGCGGGCGTGCGGCAACTCGAGCGCGAGTTGGTCCGCCTGTGCCGGGCGTCCGCGCTGGCCGTGGCCCGCGACGCCTCGCGGGGGCCCTTCGTGGTCGAGCCCGACGATCTGGCGACGCACCTGGGCAAGCCGCGCTTCCGGCAGTCGGCCCTCGACGCCCATCGCCCCGCGGGCGTCGCCACCGGCTTGGCCTGGACCCCCGTGGGCGGCGACGTGCTGCTCATCGAGACCTCGCGCATGCCGGGCACTGGGCAGCTCACCATCACCGGCCAACTGGGCGACGTGATGACCGAGTCGGCCCGCGCCGCGCTGAGCTACGTGCGCAGCCACGCCGCCGAGTTGGGCGTCGATCCGGCCTTCCTCGAGCGGCAGGACCTGCACATCCACGTGCCGGCCGGCGGCGTCCCCAAGGACGGCCCGTCGGCCGGGGTCACCATCTTCACGGCGCTGACCTCGCTGCTCACCGGGCGGCCGGTGCGGCCCGACCTGGCGATGACCGGCGAGTGCACCCTGCGTGGGCGGGTGCTGCCCGTGGGCGGCATCAAGGCCAAGGTGCTGGCGGCGCACCGCGCGGGGCTGGCCCACGTGGTGCTGCCGGCCGAGAACGCGCCCGATCTGGAGGACCTGCCCGACGTCGTGCGCGAGGCGCTCACCTTCACGCTGGCGGCCGACATGGCGCAGGTGCTGGCCGTCGCGCTCTGTGACATCGCGCCGTCCGAGGTGCACGACGCCCCGGGCCTCGAGCGGGTGGCGCCGAGCGTCCAACCGGCGTCGGCTTGAGGACGATGTAAGCGGCAGTAGTTTTCTTGACTACATTGTGCGCCTCAGCTAGCTTGACCTCACCAGCCGATCAAACCGGCACGAAGGGGTGAGTCATGGAGCGTCGTTCGATCCGTAGCCGGGCGCCTGACCTGGCGGCACGTCAGTACCTGCTCAGCGTCGCGCGGCGCCACCAGCCGCGCGCCATCCTGGTCGCCGATCTGCGCGGCAACGTGGTCGCCGGCGTCGAGGGGCGCCCGTTCATGGAGACGGGCTTCGTCGCGACGCGCGCCTCCCAGCGGGTGGAGCACGTGCTCATCAGCGAGGCCCTGGCCGCGCTGCCGAGCGAGGTCGAGGAGCCCATGACGGGCAAGCCGTGGGCCCGCCTGGTGGCTCGCCCGCGCGCCGCCCTGCGCCGCACGGTGTTTCGGGTTCGGGCCCTGCTGGCGCGCCGCGGTCGCCCGGACTGGATGGCCGCGACGAGCCGCTGGGTGGCCCGCTTCGAGGTCGGCGGCGAGAAGTTGATGATCGTCTGCGTGGGTGACGGCGGCTCTGCCCTGGCGGCGGGTCCCGAGACGGCCGCCGGCCTGCAGCGCATCCTCACCCCGATCTGAGCGCCCGGCCCACGCCCGTGCGGCCCTCGGCTCAGCGGCCCCGGCGGTCGTCGTCGGGGGCGCCGCCCAGCCTCACGCGGAAGTCGTTGTCCACCACGCCCTTCGCCTCGGGCGGCTTCTTGGCGGGGGAGTGGACGTCGGCCTTCTCGATGGCCAATCGGCGACCGTCCAGCCGCCGGAACTCGATCGTGTCGCCCGGCTCGACGCCCAGGAAGCGACACAGGGCCACCGGCAGTGAGACGCGGTAGTCGCTGCTGATCACGACGCGCGACATGGGTCCTCCTCTTCGGGATGTCCGCACTCTAGCTGAGCGGCACTCTAGCTG
>CALBMW010000860.1 GCA_937896275.1 uncultured Myxococcales bacterium | reverse complement strand
GCCCAGCCGATCCCGACGCCCTTCGACAGGAGGACCGATGACCACCGAAGCCCAGTCCGGCGGCGCCGCCCGCGCCGCGCGCGATCAGATGCACGCCGAGATCGGCGCGATCTACATCGGACCGCCTTCGGTCATCGACCTGCTGCTCACCGCGCTGCTCGCCCCCGGCCACGCGCTGCTCGAGGGCGTCCCGGGCGTGGCCAAGACCACGCTGGCCAAGGCCTTCAGCGTCACCCTCGGCTGCGACTTCCGCCGCATCCAGTTCACCCCCGACATGCTGCCCGCCGACATCACCGGCAGCTACATCCTGAACATGCGCGACCACGAGTTCGTGCTTCGCCATGGCCCGGTCTTCGCCCACGTCGTGCTCGGCGACGAGATCAACCGCGCCCCGGCCAAGACGCAGTCAGCGCTGCTCGAGGCGATGCAGGAGCGCCAGGTCACCATCGAGGGTCAGACGCTGCCCCTGCCCGACCCCTTCCTGGTGCTGGCGACGCAGAACCCGCTCGAGCAGGAGGGCGTCTATCCCCTCCCGGAGGCTCAGGTCGACCGCTTCCTCATGAAGATCGTGATGGGCTACCCCAGCGAGGTGGACGAGCGTCGCATGCTGGCCACCTACGACCAGCCGCGCGGCGCGGTGCGCGCGGTGCTCGATCCGGACACGGTGCGCGCCCTCCGCGCCGAGACCGACCGCGTACACGTGAGCGCGGCGGTACGCGACTACATCGTGGCGCTCGCGCGCGCGACGCGAGACCACCGCCGCGTGAGGCTGGGCGCCAGCCCCCGTGCGGCCCTGGGGCTCATGCGGGCGGCCAAGGCCCACGCGCTGCTCGCGGGACGCGCCTTCGTCTTGCCCGACGACGTCCGCGGCCTCGCCGAGCCGGTCCTCGCCCACCGCATGGTCATGACGCCCGAGGCCGAGCTCGACGGCGTGGACGGCAGCGACGTCGTCACCGAGACGCTCGCGAAGATCCCCTACCGGGGTCCGGCCGACCGGTGAGCGGGGCGCGCACCTTCCGCATGACGGGGGGTCCCCCGGGGCTCACCCGTACGGGCCAGGCGATGCTGGGTGGCGCGGTCACCGTGCTCTTCGTCGCCGCCACCACGGGGCACTCCGCGCTCGCGGCCGCCGGCGCCGCCCAGCTGGGCCTGCTCGCCGCGTCGTGGTTGGCCGCGCGCCGAACCCGCGACGCCGCGCACCACCTCGACCTGAGCATCGACACGCCCGAGGGGCCGACCCGCGCGCGCGGCGCCCCGCTCGTCGTCGACGTGCGCCTGCGCAACCGCAGCGCGCGCCTGCTGCCCGACCTGCGTCTGCGGCTGCGCGTCGCGGGCGAGCCGCAGCCGGCGCTCGAGGCCGCCCTTCACGTGCCGCCGGCGGCCCAGGCGGACTTGCGCTTCGCCCCTTGCTTCCCCCGCGCGGGACACTGGCGCGTTCACGGCGTCGAGCTCACGCTGCTCGGCCCCCTCGGCCTGACCCGCGTCCGCGCCTATGTCCCCGTCGAGCACCCGGTGCAGGTGCGCCCCCGCGCCTTGCCGCGGGGCCCCTTGCTGGCGCTGCTCGGCCGCCACGGCGCCACGCGCGACCGCGCCGGGCGCCACCTCAACCGCCAGGCCGGGACGGGCTTCGAGCTGCGTGAGCTGCGCGACTACGTCCCGGGTGATTCGCTCAAGACCGTGGCCTGGAAGGCCACCGCCCGCCGCGGGCGTCCGCTGGTGCGCGCCTTCGAGGAGGAGAGCGTGCGGCGCCTGCAGCTGCTGCTCGACATCGGCCCCACCATGCGCGCGGGGCGCGCCGGCGCGACGCCGCTCGACCGGGCCATCGACCTCTGCGCCCGGCTCGCGGAGCTGTCCGCGCAGGACCGCGTCGGCTTGACCACCTTCGATCACCGCGTCTACGGGCACCTCAAGCCGATGGGCGGCCGGGCCCACCTGCAGCGCGCCCTGCATCACCTGATGGACCTCAACCGCGTCGTCGACGACGACCTCACCGAGATCGCCGACGCCGAGCTGATGGCACGCGTGGGCGCCTTCCTCGAGGCGCAGGAGGGCGTGCGCCTGCGCCGCGCGGGCGACGATCCGATGCGCCCCCGCGTCGCGCGCACGCTGGTCGATCCCCTGGCCGAGATCTACGACGTGGGGGGCCTGTACGCGCAGGTCACCCGCTACCTGTCGCTCGAGCGCGACCGCGGCCACGCGGCCCTCTTCGCCAAGGGGCGCCCCGCCCGGGACACGCTGTCCGCCCGGCTCCGGCTGTTCTGCGCGCTGCGGGGCATCCCCATCCCCTACCGCCTCACCGGGCCCGCCGACGCCTTCGATCGTGGGCTGATCGACGCCGTGGGCCACAGCTTGGGGCCGGGCGGCCCCGACCACCTGCTGCTGTTCACCGATCTGCGCGGGCTGGATCCGGTCGGCGGCGGCGTGCGCGCCTTGCGCCTGGCCACCGCCCGAAAGCGCCGCGTGGTGGTGGTCGACGTGGGCGACCGCACGCCTTCGAGCGCCGTGCGGGACGCGCTGCGCGCCGCGCACGTCGAGCGGGTCCCAGCGTCAGCGCTCGGCAACTGAGCGTTCGCTGTGACGGCCCGCACTGAGCCCTCGCCCGTCCTACGATTTCAACTTGCGAATCAGCGTGTTACGCCCGATACCCAGGACGCGCGCCGTCTCGGTGCGGTTGCCGCCGCAGCGCCGCAGCACGTGCTCGAGGTAGGCACGCTCGACGTCGCGCAGGCTGCCCAGATCCGCGACGAACAGGTCGGCCGTCCCCACGGAAACGCCCGCGCGCGGCGGCCCCAGCGACAGCGCGTCGACCCCCACGTCGTCCCCGGGCGCCAGCACCACCGCGGACTCGAGGCAGTGCTCCAGCTCGCGCACGTTGCCGGGCCAATCGTGCGCGTGCAGCGCGACGCGGGCCTCGGAGGTGAGCCGGAGCGCCCGCCGTCCGTGCCGCCGACGGTGCTCGAAGAAGAAGTGGTCGATGAGCCGGTCCAGGTCCGGCGCCCCACGCGCCCGCAGCGGCGGCACCTCGATCTGCACCACGCGTAGCCGATAGTACAGGTCCTGCCGAAAGCGCCCCGCGGCGACGTCGGCCTCCAGATTTCTGTGCGTCGCGCAGACGAACCGCAGATCCACCGCCAGCGCCCGGCTGCCCCCCACGCGCAGGAACGTGCGCTCCTGCAGCAGGCGGAGCAGCTTGCCCTGCACCGCCAGCGGCAGCTCGCCGACCTCGTCGAGCAGCAGCGTCCCGCCGTCGGCCGCGCGCACCTTGCCGTCGGCCTGGCGGTCGGCCCCGGTGAACGCCCCGCGCTCGTGGCCGAAGAGCTCGTTCTCGATGAGCTGCGCGGGCAGCGCCGCGCAGTCCACCTTGACGAAGGGCCCGTCTCGTCGAGGCGAGTTGTGGTGCACCGCCCGCGCGATGACCTCCTTGCCCGAGCCGCTCTCGCCCCGCACCAGCACCGTCGCGTCGGTGCCCGCCGCCCGTCCGGTGCGCCGGAAGACCTCGCGCATCGCCACCGACTCACCCACGATATGGTTGAAATGAAAGGACAAAGGCAGCACGGCATCGGGCCGGAGTTGGCTGCGCAGGCTGGTCCGTTCGAGGACCTCGGCCACCTCGACCGCCAGCCCCTCCAGGCGCCGCGCGTCCGCACTCTCGAAGACGCCGTCGCGCTTGTTGAGCACCTGCAGGACGCCGATGATCGCCCCGCCCCCGTCGCGCACGGCGACCGCCAGCAGGCTGCGCGTGTGGTAGCCGGTGCTGCGATCGATCCGTGCCGCGAAGCGCTCGTCGCGATCGCCCCGCGGCACCGAGACCGTCTCGCCCGTCTGGGCCACCCAGCCCGCGATGCCCTCGCCCTTGGCCAGCCTGATCTCGCGCAGCTCCGGCAGGTGGGCCACGCGGCTGACCAGCTCGTGTCGCGCGTGATCCACCAGATACAGCGTGCCGCGATCGGCCTGGAGCTCGCCGGCGACCTCGTCGACGACGCCGCGCAGCACCGCCTCGAGATCGAGCTGCGCGTCGAAGCGCAGGCTGCGCAGGGTGTCGAGCGCCACGGGCCTCCCCTCGTCGGCGTGGGCCCGCCGGCCCGGCGCCCCGCCCTCGGCAGGGTAGCCACGCGCCTCCGCGACCGTCAAAGCGCCACCGTAGCGCCCTCGCGCGCGGCGAAGGTGGGCTCGAAGACAGTCTGTGCCCGCGCCTCCAGGGCCGCCACGCCGTCGTCGTCGCGCCCCGGATCGTGGTGGAACAGCGCCAGGCGGCCGACGTGCGCCGCGCGCGCCACGCCGGCGGCCTCGGCCCAGGTGCTGTGCCCCCAGCCGCGCCGCGGCGGCCCCGCGCGTCCCTGATACTCGTCGGGCGTGTACTGCGCGTCGTGCACCAGCAAGTCGACGCCCTCCGACAACGTGATCAGCCGCCGATCCAGCACACCGCCGTGCTCGGTGTCGGTGGCGAAGACCAGGCTCCGGCCGCCGGCCTCGACGCGATAGGAGACGACGCCATCGGGGTGGTCCTGCTCGCAGGGCGTCACGCGGAAGGGCCCCACCTCGAAGGGCTCCGCCGGCGCCACGTCGACGAAGCGTCGCGCCCCCACCAGCGCGCAGAGCCCGACGGGGAACTGCGGCGGCCGCATCTGCAGGGCCAGCGCGTCCCGCAGCCCGCCGGTGTCGCGCCGCACGCCCATGAACGTGAGGTCGCTGTCGGGGTGGAAGGCCGGCGCGAAGAACGGCACGCCCTGGATGTGATCCCAGTGCAGGTGCGTGAAGAGGAGCGTGGCCCGCAGCGGACGGAAGCCCAAGGACTCGCCCAGGGCGCGTAGCCCGGTGCCGCCATCGAGCACCAGGCGCTCGCCCTCATGCTCGACGCAGAGGCAGGTGGTGTTGCCGCCGGTGGCGGCGAAACGGGGACCGCTGACCGCGATGCTCCCGCGGACCCCCCAGAACGTTACCTTCATGGTCTTCCTCCCGCGCCGTCGTTCGGCAGGAGGTTCAGCAACGCGCGGGCCAGCGCGCGGGCCACGCAACCATGCGGGTTTGCGACGATCCAGCGCCGCGGGCGATCCACTTCGGATCACCCAGGCGCTCCATGATGGATCAGGCCTGGGCGACCAGGTAGTCCGCGAGCAGGTTGCGCGTGTCGAGGGCCCCCGGCTCGAAGGCGATGCCCAACTGCCGCTCGCCGCGCGGCCCGGTGCGGCGCACCACCTGGCCCTTCAGCAAGCAAAGCCGGAAGCCGTCGCCCTTGGGGACGGGCAAGAACACCTTGACCGGCTTTCCGGGCCGCAGCCGAGCGTCGGTGCGCAGGGCCAGGCCTTCGGGCGACACGTCCAACACGTCGTCGCAGCGGCAGCGACCGTTGTAGGTCAGGTAGGCCTTGCCCGCGAAGGTCGTGCGGGGGTGGGTGCGGCGCTCGTCCATGGGTCACCTCCTCAGGTGAGCCCACCTTAACCTACATTTAACCACCCGGCAAAAAATCAATCGCGCTCGCGATCCGCGTCCTTGCTCTCGCTCTTCAGCGCCTTCTGGTTTCGTTCGTGCTTCTTGAGCGCCCGCCGCCGCGCGAGGTGCGACACGTGGTCGATCATCACCACGCCCTCCAGGTGATCGATCTCGTGCAGGATCGCCCGCGCGCCCAGCCCCTCACCCCGAATCTCGTAGGTGCCACCGTTCACGTCCCGCGCGCGGATGCGCACGCTCGCGGGCCGCTCGACCTGAATGAAGACCCCCGGGAAAGACAGGCACCCTTCCTCGCCGATCTGCTTCTCGGGGCTCTCCCAGACCACCTCGGGGTTGATGATGACCAGGTTCGGCTTGCCGCGCCCGGCGTCTCCCTCCAGGGCATAGGGATCGAGCAGCAGCAGCCGCAGGTCGATGCCCACCTGCGTGGCGGCGAGCCCGATGCCGTCGCGCGCCGCCATGGTCTCTTCCATGTCGCGCACCACCGCGGCGAGCGCCGCATCGAAGGTGTCGACCCGCTGCGCCTGCCGACGCAGGAACGGATTGGGATAGGGCAGCACACCGAGGACCGCCATGCTCATCCTCCCGCGTCGATCAGCCGAGGGACTCGAGGGCCTCGAGCGCCGCGATGACCGCGTCCGCGTGGCCCTTGACCTTGACCTTCGGCCACACCGCGCGCACGACGCCGGCCGCGTCCACCAGGACCGTGGTGCGAATCGCGCCGATCGACACCTTGCCATAGAGCTTCTTCTCGCCCCACGCGCCATAGGCCGCGTGAACGGCGGCCTCCGGGTCGCTCAGCAAGGGGAAGTTCAGGCCGTACTTGCCGCGAAACTTCTCGTGGCGCGCCACGCTGTCCCGACTGATCCCCAGCACCACGGCCCCCGCCGCGGTGACCCGATCGAGCCGGTCGCGAAAGTCACAGGCCTCGGTCGTGCAACCCGGCGTGTCGTCCTTTGGATAGAAGTACAGCACCACCGGCTTCCCACGCAGCGCCTCCAGGCTCACCTCGCCGGCCGTGTCCGACGCCAGCGCGAAGCCCGGCGCCGCCTTGCCCACCTCGATCGACATGTCACCTCCCGTCGTCACTCGCTCGGTCTGATACCGCAACAGCGTCCCGCAGGCCACGGCCATGCACCATGGGTATGGACGATTGACAGCCGCCGCGGGTTTCGCCCACCCTGCCCAGCCAACGACCGGAGCCGACCCATGGAACCCAACGGCCAGGTCCGCCCGGCGACCCGCCCGATCGACCTGCACTGCCACAGCACCTTCTCCGACGGCGTCCTCGACCCGGCCGCCCTGGCTCGTCGAGCGGCAGCCCAGGGCGTGACCGCGCTGGCGCTCACCGACCATGACACCGTCGACGGCGTCGGGCCCGCGTCCGACGCCGCCGCCCCATTGGGCCTGCGGTTGATCCCGGGCATCGAGATCTCCACCTGGCACACCCGCGAGATCCACGTCCTCGGCTACTTCGTCGACCCGGCCCACGCACGCCTGCGCGCCGTGACGGCCCGCCAACGCATAGCGCGCGTGGAGCGCGTCCGCGAGATCGCGGGACGGCTGGCGGCCCTGGGCATCCCCCTCGACGTCGACGCGGTGCTCGCCCAGGCGGGCCCCGGGAACGTGGGCCGCCCGCACATCGCCACGGCCCTGCTGGAGGGCGGGCACGTGCGCGACCGGGACGACGCCTTCGATCGTCTGCTCGGCGCGGGCAAGCCGGCCTACGTACCGGCCTCGCGCCTGCCCGCGTCCGACGCCATCGCCCTCATCCACGAGGCGGGAGGCGTCGCGGTCCTGGCGCACCCCGGCGTCGAGAACATCGATCACGCCCTGCCCGACCTCGCCCGCGCCGGCCTCGACGGCCTCGAGTGCGCCCACCCGGCCCATGACGCGGCCACGACCCAGCGCTATCGCCGCCTGGCCCAGCGCAACGGCCTCGCGCCCACCGGCGGCTCCGACTTCCACCACCCCTACGGCGCCTACGACCTGGGCAGCTTCGGGCTCGACGCCGATGAGCTGGCCACCCTCGAGGCCCGCCGCAGGTGACCGCGTTGCCCGATCGCCGCATCTACGGTGATGTCGAGTCCCTCGTGCCGATCCGCGTGCTCGGGCGAACCTTCCTGGTGCCCGGCGGCGTCCCTCTCATCCGCGCCCTGCAGTACGTCGAGTTCGAGTTGGGAGGTCTGCGCTGCGATTGGAGCCGCTACTGCTTCAACGACACGATCGGCTGCTGCGCCTGCGTCGTCGCCTACGGAGGCGGCGCGCCGATCGGTGCCCGGGCCTGCGTCGTGACCGTCTCCGCCGGCCTCGAGGTACGCCAACTGCCCGAGGGCGCGACCCTCGTCGAGCCGGAGTCACCCGAGTGAGCCCGGCCGAGGCTGCCGTCGCGGCGCTGCTCGACGCGCTCGGCGTCGACCGCGGCGATCCCGAGCTTCGCGACACGCCGGCGCGCGTGGAGGCGCTGTGGCGCGAGAACCTCATCGGCGGCTACGGCGTCGATCCCGCGGTCATCCTCGCCGACCGCCTCCCCGATCCCAGCGGCGCGATCGTCACGCTCACCGATCTGCCCATCCAGGGGGTCTGCCCCCACCACCTGACGCCCTTCTTCGGCGTGGCGCACATCGCCTACGAGCCCAACGGGGCCATCGTGGGCCTCGGCGTGCTCGAGCGGCTGGTGCGCGCCCTCAGCCGCCGGCTGATCCTGCAGGAGACGCTCTGCGGCCAGGTGGCCGACGCCCTGACCGAGCACCTGGGCGCCCGCGGCGCGGCCTGCGCCATCGAGGCGCGCCACCTGTGCCTCATCCTGCGAGGCGGCGAGCCGCATGACGCCCGCGTCTGCACGCGCGTGGGCCGCGGCACGCTGCGCGACCGCTCGGACATCCTGCCGCCGGTGGGAGGAAGGCGATGAGCCGCGCCGTCCTGATCACGGGCGGCTCGCGCGGTATCGGCCGGGCCTGCGCCGCCCGCTTCCGTGCCGCGGGCGACCA
>CALBMW010000859.1 GCA_937896275.1 uncultured Myxococcales bacterium | reverse complement strand
GCCGGGGGCGTTGTTGTCGGCGCAAGCGTCGGCGTCGGCGGCGGCGGTGTCGGTGCCCGTGCGGGTGGCGCAGGGGATGGGGGCGGCTCGGGTGGTGGCTCGAAACGGTACGTGAAGGTCAGCCGGATCGCCGCGGGCTGGCCGTCCATCTCGGCCGGCGTGAAGCGCAGACCCCACGCGGCCTCGACCGCGGCGGCGTCGAAGGGCGGCTGTCGCGGGCCGGTGCGCTCGACGGCGGTCACGTCTCCGGTCACGTCGATGGTCAGCAGCAGGGTGACGGTCACCGGCTCGGCGGCGTGCGCGTCGGTGGGCCAGGCCGCCGGGCTCGGGGTCGTGACGGTCGGCGGACGCGTCAGCACGGCGCCGCTCGCGCTCCACGCCCAGAGGAACGCGGCGAACGCGACGCTCACGGCACGCGGAAGCTGGCCGCGCGCAGCGGCGTGGCGCCCGACGCCGTGGTCCGGCGCGCGTCGTCGGGGTACAAGACCCCCGCGGCCTGGGCGACGATGGCGCCGTCCAGACGGGCGGTGAGCCTCCACGCCACGCGGTCGTGGCCGCAGGGCGACGCAAGATCGACCGAGACGACGTAGTCGCCCGCGGGGGGGGGGTCGGCCCACACCGCGTGCTCGGCCAGGCGGCCCTCGGGCGCACAGTCGGCGCCGGCGTCGCGGTCGAGGATGCCCCCCCCGCGCCACGCGTCCGGGGCCGCGGGCGGCTCACCCGGGCGCGGGGGCGTGTAGGTGTTCGGATCGGCGTGGCTCAGCAAATGTCCTTGCGGATCGAGCACATACAGGTCCACGTCCGCCGCCGCGTCCCAGCTCAGCGAGATGACCAGCGCGCCCTCGGGCTCGGCCGGGCCGACCGTGAAGCGCGCCTCGCGCAGGGGCCCCGGGCGCCCGTCGGCGTCGACCGCGCGCAGGGTCACGACCATCGGCCCCTCGGGCACGTCGGGGGCCAGGTCGAAGCGCAGGGCGAAGTCCACCTCGTCGGGCGAGGCCGGATCGGGCAGCCCCGTCGGCACCACCCACCAGGCGTCGTCGCCGGCGCGCGCGACGTGAATGGCCGCCGCGCCGTGGGCCGCGCGCCCCGAGAGGGGGTAGCGGCCCTGCCCCGGCCGAACCAGGGGGTCTCGGATCTCGACCGCGGTGATGGCCGGCCCGTCGCCGCTCCGCAGCGCGCCCGGCACGAGCTGCCGGCCCGGCACGCGCAGACCCAGGTTGAGGCCCGGATCGGCCGTGACGCCGTCACAGCCCGCCACCGACTGCAGCAGGATCAGCAGCAGCAGCGGCGCCGCGATCCGGCGCCCCCCTTCGCCCGCCCAGCCGCCGTCGCGGTCTCGGCCGCCGGCTCTCAAAACGTCACCTGCAGGCGCGCGGTCAGCGCGTCATTGTCCAGATCGGCGGGCGCCCCCGCCGCGTCGCGGCCGAGCGTGTCGTCCTCGTGGCGGTACTCGACCACCAGCCGCCCTTGAATCGGGCCCCCGTCGTCCACGCGCCAGCCGCCGGCCGCGGTCCAGGTCGTGAAGTGCTCGTCCGCGCGCACCACGCCCCCGGCGCGGGTCTCGGTCGCGTCGAGCTCGGGGGCGTAGTGATCCAGTCGCAGGCCCAGGTCGAAGGAGCCCAGGGCCTGAATGATCGCCGCCGAGCCACCCAGCGCGCGCTGGGCCCGACCCAGCAGCACGGGATCGGCCGGGCGCAGCCCGCGGTCCAGGTTCGAGGCCAGCGCACCCTCGAGCTGAACCTGCAGAGGGCCCAGCACCGGCAGTTGCACGAGGATCTGCAGATCCGCCCCCAGGCCCCAGCGATCGAAGTTGCGCGACCGAACGCCCGCCGCCGCCGGGAGCGATGTGATCTCGCTGGTTTGCACCACGCCGTCCTCGTTGAGATCGCGCCAGACGAAGCGATCCTTGGTCGGCTGCGTGCCGGCGTGGAAGCCCGTCCCGCTGAGCATCGAGAGGCGCACCCGAGACCCCAGCGCGACGCTCGACTGGGCGCGCGCCACGAGGTCCTTCGCGGCGTTGGGGTCCACGCCGGGGAAGGCGTCCTCGGCCAGGGGCTCGCCGTTCTGCAGCGCCACGATGAGCTGCGCCGGCGGCAAGCCCACACAGAGGCGCGCCCCCACGTCGAGCTGCCCGGGGAAGAGCGCGTCGGCCATCTTGGGGCGCTCGGTGAACAGGCGGTCGGCGTCGCGCTCGACGTAGACGGCGTGCCCGAAGGGCGTCGCGAAGACGCCCGCCCCCAAACGGATCGACAGATCCTCGAAGGCGCCCCCGGCGGCGCCGGACCACTGGAGCGCACCCTCGACCTGCCGGAAGCCCGCGTGCGCGCCATCGACCGTGTTGAAGTCGCCCTCGACGGCGAAGGCTACGAGCGCGGCGCCCCCCTCGACGCGCAGGCGCCCCCGGCGCAGCACGAACGCGTCGCGGTTGAGCGGAGCGCCCGTGCCGTCGGAGAGCTGATCGGAGGCGTCGCGTGCGAAGCGCAGATCGGTCTGCACCAAGCCCGACAACCGGGGCCCATCGGGGGGCGCCGCGGCGGCCACGCCCGCCAGCAGCGCGGCGCCGCAGGTCGCCCTCGCGATCAGGGCAGCCCCTCCTGCCCCACGGGCGGGTGGGTCGGCGTCTTGTGGATCACCGTGGCCGTGGTCGGCGCGTTGAGCAGCGCGGTGTGCTCGTCGGGGAAGTCGACGCAGCGGTCATCGCCCCCGCCCATGCCGCCCATGCCGCCCATGCCGCCTTCGCCGCCTGCGCCCGCGTCAGCCGGGGCCGCGCCGCCCGTCTGATCGCCGCCGCCGTCGTCGTCACACCCGCCGAGGCCCACCAGCGCCAAGCTTGCCGCCAGCATCAGGGCAGTCATCCACGTACGCATGGCGCTCACCTCGCCTCGCAGAAGCCGAACCGGCAGATGCCGGCGGCGCAGGGTGTCGCGTCGTCGCACGCGACGCAGGCGGTGCTGCCCGCGGCGACCTTCTCGAAGGCGCAGTCACAGGGCGCCGGGTGCTCGAGCGCCTGCAGCGGCGCGCCGTCGTAGGCCCGCTGGACGTGCATCGCGCAGGGCGGGACGGCGCCCGCCAGTACGGCGTCGGCCACCGGATCGGCGCCATTGACGACCTGGGTGCCGCCGATGAAGTCGAGCAAGCGCGCGGCGCCGGCGTCGGCTGGCGCTCCGTCCGCGCCCAGCGGCGCCATGCCCCAGAGGTAGCCCCAGATGGGGTAGTGGCCGTCGCGCACGTTCTGCTTGTCGAGGGACTGGGCGGTCGAGTCGGGGAAGACCGCGCCGAGGCAGTCCTGGCCGAAGGCCTCGAAGGCCAGCATCTTCAGGCGGTCGCGCGCGCTGTCGTAGCGCTGCAGCGACAGGATGCCGATCGTCTTCTCGGCGTTCCCGGTGGTGTTCTCGGCGGCCACCGCGGCCAGGAGCGCGCCCGAGCCGTTCTGGCTCGCCGTCAGGTTCGGGCTCCACTGACTGCCCAGCACGCCCACCGCCAGCCCCGTGAGCAGCTGGGTCGACGAGGCCGGCGTGCGGATGAACACGAAGGGCGGATCGGTCCAGGGCGGCACCTGCTTGCCCGCCTCGCCACCGAACTTGAAGAGGAAGTAGCCCTCGGTCGCGGTGATCGCGGTCTGGCTCGAGTTGGGCGGCACCACGAAGCCGAAGCCCTGCACCAGGGACGAGCGCTCCCCCACGTCCGCGGGCGGCGGCGCGCCGGTGCAGGTCTCGACGGTCACGTCGCTGAGCGCCATGGCCGCGCGGCTGCCGGGCGCGAAGTCGCAGGTGCCCTCGACGGGGGTACCGTCGGCGTTCTCGCCGCCCGGCCAGTAGACGGCCGTGCCGGCCAGCTCGACGTCCTGCAGGACGTAGTCGAGCGCCGTGCACGAACCGACCCCGAGGTACACGATCGTGAGCGGGTCATCGGCGGTCGAGAGCTTGGGCCCGACGCGCGCCAGGTAGGGTTTGACGTCGGTGGTACCGGACACGAAGACGGCGCCGGGCAGGCTGGCGCAGTCGAGGGCCTGCGCGGCGGCGGGTGTGACGGTGGCACAGGTGAGGCTGAGCGCGCCAACCCACCGTAGGGTGTGTCTTTGCATGGTACCCCCAGAGTCGATCCTCGGCCCGTCCAGCGGAGCCCGGGGAGGTTCGGCGCGAACCCTACTCCTCTGCGGAGTCCAAAAGGAAGGTCGTATGATGACCCTGTGTCGCGGCCCTCAGCGCGCGGCCGCGCGGGCCGCGCCGCGTCGCGCGATGGCGATCCAGGCGACCATGGCCAGCGCGATCGTGCTGGCCACCACCGCGCCGCCCGCCGTCGAGACGAAGGCGATGATGACGCCGCCGGCCTCGCGCCAGATCACGTAGCCGGCCATGGCCAGCACGAACCAGCCGAAGCCCTTGCGCAGCGCGCTTGGGGGCACCTTGTGCGCGGCAGCGGCCCCCGCGAAGGTCCCCGCGACCGCCGCCGCGGTCACCACGCCGGCCACCGCGAAGTCGATGTTCACGTGGCTGGCGTGCCCCGCGTAGGCCGCGAAGGACTTGAGCGAGATGACCAACAGCGAGGTCCCGATGGCGCGGTGCATCGGCATGCCGCCCAGCAGCACCAGCGCGGGGACCACCAGGAAGCCGCCGCCCGCACCCACCAGGCCGGTGGCGCCGCCGACCACGAGGCCCTCGACCACCACGAGCGCGAAGGGCACCTCGGCGTGATCGCGCGGCTTCGCGGCCCGGACGCCCCCCCGCAGCATCGCGACGGCCGTGGCCACCATCATGGCCGCGAAGAGCAGCAGCAGCGTGGTGCCCGAGAACCAACCCGCGGCGAGGCCTCCCAAAAACGCCCCCACCATCGCGGTGGCCGAGAAGACGAGCCCGGTGCGCCACTCCACGTTCCCCGCGCGGGCGTGGTGGACGACGGCGACCAGTGAGGTCGTGCCGACCACGAGCAGCGAGGTGGCGATCGCCTCCTTGGCGTCCAGGCCGGCGGCGTAGGTCAGGATGGGCACGGCCAGGATGGAGCCGCCCCCGCCCAGCAGGCCGAGGAAGACCCCGATGAGCGCCGAGAGCATGGCGACGATGATCATGTGAGCCTCAAGCCGTCACGGTGGCGCGGCGCTGCCGCCGGCGCTCGCCCAGGTGGAAGACGTACATCCCCGTCAGCATGGAGCCCGAGAAGACGAGCGCCTGGGTGCCTCCGGGGAGGATCGAGGTGAGCGCCGGTCCCGGGCAGTAGCCGCCGAGCCCCCAGCCCAGCCCGAAGAGCGTCGCGCCGGCGAACAGCCGCCCGTCGAAGTCGCGGCGCGTGGGCTCGGCGAAGCGCGCCTCGAAGACCGGCGCGGATCGGGCGCGGGCGATGTGACGCAGCAAACGAAAGACGACGAGCGCGGCCGCCATCACCACGCCCAGGGTGGAATCCCAGTCGCCGAGCACGTCGAGGAAGCCCACGACCTTGTCGGGGCGCGTCATCCCCGACACCACCAGCCCGCTACCGAACACCACGCCGGCCAACAGCGCTGCCGCCTGCCGCTTCACGGCGTACCGCCCATCAAGTACCCGAAGGCCGTGGCCGCGAGGCCTCCCGCCGCCATGAAGGTGAGCGTGGCGGCCATCGAGCGCCGGGACAGGCGCGCCACCCCGCAGACGCCGTGCCCGCTCGTGCAGCCGTTGCCCAGGCGGGTGCCGATCCCTACGAGCAGGCCCGCGGCGATCAGCGCGGGGTAGGACCGGTTGGTCGGGTTGTCGAAGGCGTGCGGGAGCAGGGGCGGCAGCGCCACGCCCGCCAGGAGCAGGCCGCCGACGAAGGCGGCCCGCCAGCCCACCTCGCCGGGCTTGGGCGAGAAGAGGCCGCCGACGATGCCGCTGACGCCCGCGATGCGGCCGTTGAGCAGAAAGAGGAGCCCGGCGCCCAGGCCGATGAGCGCGCCCCCCGCGAGCGGGGCGACCAGATCCGCGGCGTTCATGGGTCAGCCCCTCACGTGATCGGGGGTGGGTCGGCGCGGTGCGCCGCGGCGCCGCGTGGTGCCTGCGTTCATGTTGAGTCCTCCTGTGCGGCATCGATGATGCGGAATTGCGACGGCCGTGCCAACGCCGCAGGGGCGGCCCATGGGCAGCGGCCGTCCCGTCTGTTGCATTTTGTCGCAGAGTGGCGCGCCGTCATGACACCGGAGGCGCCGACCACCCTCGCCCGCCCGACGAGGGAAGGCCACGGCGGCGCGACGCTCGGTCGAGCACCCCGACCACTGCACCGACACGCAGGCGCCCGCGACGCAGGACAGGCCGGCGAGGCGTTGCCGCCCGCAGTCGCCGCAGTTCGAGGGATCGGTCTCGACCGGGATGCACACGCCCCCGCAGAGCGCGGCGCCCGGCACCTCGCAGAGCGCGCCGGCGCCCGTGCAGTCGGCGTCCGCCGGGAAGTCGATGGCGCCATCATCATCGTTGTCCACGCCGTCGGCGGAGGCCGGCGGGGTGGCCGGGTCCTCCTCACGGTCGTCCGTCGGCGCGACGCAGCCCGGATCCAGCAGATCCACCAGGCCGTCGAGGTCATCGTCGCGCTCGTCCTCGCAGCGCGGCGGAGGCTCCCCTTCACCGTCCTCTTCCGGGTCGGCGGCGAAGGCGCAGCCCACGTCGTCGGGGAAGTCGGTCCGCCCGTTCTCGTCGTTGTCGCGGCCGTCGGCGCACTGAGGCCTCGGCCGAGGCTCGGCCTCGTCCATGCCCGAGGCGGTGGCGCACCCTGGATCGAGGGGGGAGTCGGCGCGCCCGTCCTCGTCGTCGTCCACCCCATTGCTGCACGCGGTCAGCGCCCGCGTCGCCGCCCGCGTCGGCGCCCCCCTACCGCCGGCAGTCACCCACCGCGGGATCGGCGTCGTCGCAGTCGATCGGCACCGGGTGAGCGCGGCGGCACGCCAACGGGTAACCGTCGCCCGGCAGGCCGTCGCCGTCGTGGTCGGTGGCAGCCAGTCGGTCGAGCACGCCGGGCAGGCCGTTGCAGTCCTGGTCGCGCGAGTCGCAGGCCTCGGCGCGCGGTTCGCCCGGCACGCACAGGCGCGCGCCGGCCCTGCAGGCGAAGTGCCCCTCCACCGCGCACACCCCCACGGCGGTCGCGGCGAAGCAGCGCTCGGCGGGATCCAGATCCACCGGCGCCTCGTCGACGAGTCCGTCGCAGTCGTTGTCTGCCCCGTCGCAGACCTCGGCGTTGCCCGTCTGGGTTGGCTCACAGCGATCCGACCACACCGCCGGCCCACCCTGCGGGTCGGGCGCGCAGCCCTGCACGCCGTCGGCGCAGAGCGGCCCGCCGATGCCGCAGGCGCGCGCCGCCTCGACGTCGGCGCAGGGGCAGCCCTCGTCGATCAGGCCGTCGCAGTCCTCGTCGACCGGCACCTCGCCGGCCCCCGTGCAGCGCCGGGGATCATCGCCCTCGCGCAGGGGTCGCAGGCGCGGGAAGGCCCTTGGATCGGCGTCGTCGCAGTCGCGCCGGCCGTCATCGGCTACGAAGCCCTGCGGCGCCGCGCCGGCGCAGAACAGCGCGCCGCTGCCGCCGGCCCCCACGCCGTCACCGTCCGCGTCCCAGAGGAAGGCCGATCGAACCGCGTCCTCGTTGGCCACGCCATCGCAGTTCTCGTCGACCGCCGGCCGGTCCGCCGCGGGCGCGTCGCAGATCTCGCCCGCCGGCACGCGCGGCGCGACGCCCCGCCACCAATCGCCGTCAACGCACCGATCGAAGCCCGCGCGACACAGCCCGACGCCCTCGGTCCGCGAATCCACCCCCGGCAGCCCCTCCGCGTACCGCGTGCGGGTCAGCGTGCCGTCGCGTCGCGCCGCCGTCGCCGCGTCGCAGGCGCCCTCCTCGCCCGCACGCCG
>CALBMW010000858.1 GCA_937896275.1 uncultured Myxococcales bacterium | reverse complement strand
GGGCTCGCCGCCCGCATCCTGCGCGGCTGGCTGCGCCGGGGCCCGGTCCGCGGGCCGAAGCATCGCCGCGACCATCTCGGCGACCGTCGCCCCATGACTCGCCAGGCCCGGGCCCAGCCCCCAGCCCTCGGCCTCCGCGGCCGCCAGCACGTCCAACACGGACAGTGAGTCGCGGCCAGCGGCGGTGAGATCGTCGTGGGGACCCACGCGAACGCCCAACGCGCGGGACCACAAGGCGCAGAGCGCCGCGGTCGGCCCTTCGGCCGGATCGGGCGTGACGACCTCTGGTGGAGGGGTCAGCGACCTCAGCTCGACCTTGCCGCTCGCGGTGATCGGCAAGCTCGTCCGCAGCTCGATGCGCCCGGGGACCATGAACGCCGGCAGCAGGGCGCGCAGCGCCGCGTCCCATTGGGCGGGCAGGCGCCCCACGTCCTCGAGCGGGACGGTGGGGACGACGTAGGCCACGAGGCGCCGCGCCGGCGATCCTTCGGGGAGCACCGCGCAGCGCGCGACGCCCGGCAGCGATCCGAGGCGCACCTCGACTTCGCCCGGCTCGACGAGGCGCCCGCCCACCTTCACCATCCGATCGAGCCGCCCACGCCAGGTGTAAGCCCCATCGGGCTCGGCGACGACCTGATCACCGGTTCGGTACCAGCGGACATCGTCCTCGACGAAGAAGCGCTCCGCCAGAGCCCGTGGGAGACGCGTGGCCGCCCCGCCGTCCGACGGCCCGCAGTATCCCAGCGCCACGGCCGGGCCCCCAATCAGCAGCTCGCCGGGCACGCCAAATGGGACCGCCGTCCCGGTCGCGTCGACGACCCGGTAGCGCACCTTGGGCAACGGCGTGCCGATGGAGGGCCGATCCCAGCCCACCGGATCGACGATGGCCATGCTGGTGCAGACCGTCGCCTCGGTCGGCCCGTAGACGGACACGACGCGCCGGGTGATGGCCCACACGCGCAGCAGCGCCGGATCGCTGGCCTCGCCCCCCACCACCACGACGCGCAGCGTGGACGGCAGCGAGGCTGGATCCAGGCGGGCGAGCAGAGCGGGCGGCAGATCGGCGTGGGTCACGCGCCGCGTCGCCAGGAAGTCCCGCAGCGAAGGGGGATCGGCCAGCAGGCCCGTCGGCGCCATGACGAGCGTGGCGCCCGCCGTCAGCGCGGTCAGCAAGTCCGAGAGCGAGGCGTCGAAGGCGATCGACAGGCCGAACAGGGCACGGTCGCCGGGCCTCAACCCGAACGCGTCGATCTGCGCGTCGACCAGCGTGGGCAGCCCGGCGTGGCTCACTCGGACGCCCTTCGGTTGGCCGGTGCTGCCCGACGTGAACAGGACCCACGCCTCGGACTGGGCCGCGCAAGCGCCCGGCGCGACCAGCATGCCCTCGCTCTGGAGCGGATCGGCGTCGTGGGGCACGCACGGCACGTCGTCGAAGGGGGCGCCGATGAGCGCGCTCGGTGCGGCCTGTCTCAGAACGTTCCGGCGGCGGTCCTCCGGCCAGGCGGGGTCGATGACCACGAAGGCTGCGCCGGCCCACCAGGTGCCGAGGATCGCGGCCACGTACTCGGCCGAGGCCCCCAGGTGAAGCCCAACTCGATCTCCGGGGCGCACGCCGACCGAGCGCAGCTCGCTGGCGAGGGCCGCGGCCCGCGCGCGCAGCCCACGATTGGACCAGACGACACCCGCGGCGGTCTCGATCGCGGGGGCGTCGGGGGCTGTGGCCGCGCGCAGCAGCCAACGATCGAGGGGGCTCATCGGATGTCGCTCCTCACCTGG
>CALBMW010000857.1 GCA_937896275.1 uncultured Myxococcales bacterium | reverse complement strand
GCTCGCCGCCGGATCCCGACCGCCCGGCGTCCTCGACCTGCACCACCGGGATCGGCTCGCTCGCGTCCGGCGCCGCTCGGCCCTCCCCGGCGCCGTCCTGCGCCGGCGCCGAGCCGCCCTCGCCGCCGTCGATGTCCGTCATGTGCGTCTCGGCACAGGCCGCCGCGAGGACGGCCCACCCAACCACCAAGAATCGCCGCATTCGCCGTCCCCCGAAACGCGGCGCAACTTAGCCCAGGCCATCGTGCCCTGTCACGTCGAGTTCCGCGCGCGCACGACAGCCTTGGCCCCCGGCGACGCCGCGCGGCTGCGACCCCAGCATCACCAGGGAACGGTGGGCTGGCCCCCCGGTCGGGGCCCGGCTGACGCCGACCGCTGACCGACGCGGATGAGCCCGCGGCCGCGTGCAGCCGACGAACATTCGCAACGTCGCGAACCTAAAGCACTTCTTCCCGACGCGAACAGCCGCGCCCGCCGCGCGCGCGAGGTCTGGCGTCCAGGCGCCCGCCGCGATACCCTGCGGCGCATGCGCGAAGACGAGCTCGTCGATCTCATCGCTCAGCAGGTCCGCGCCCGCCTCATGGCGGGTGGACATGGGCCCGGCTACACGCGTTCCCCCCACGCCCCGGGCGCGAGCCTCGAGACGCACAGCGCCGAGGAGCTGCGGGTCATCCCGTGCAGCGAGGAGCCCGCGAGCTGCAGCGGCTGCGGCATGTGCGCGGTGCGACGGCCCGAGGACGCACGCGCCGTCGCGGCGGCGGGCGCCACGCGCATCGGGGCGGGCCCCGGCACGGGTCGGGTCGAGGGCGATCTGGCCAGCTACATCGACCACACCCTGCTGGCCCCCGAGGCCACCCGCGATCAGCTCTTCAAGCTGGCCGAGGAGGCACGCAAGCACCAGTTCGCCACGGTCTGTGTGAACTCGGCCAACGCTCGCCTGATGACCCAGTTCCTGCAGGGATCCGGCGTCCCGGTCTGCGCGGTCGTGGGCTTCCCGCTCGGCGCCATGACGCCCCGCGCGAAGGCCTTCGAGACCCGCGAGGCCATCCGCTGCGGCGCCCGCGAGATCGACATGGTGCTCAACATCGGCGCGCTCAAGAGCGGCGACCACGCCCTCGTGCTCGAGGACATCCGTGCCGTCGTCGAGGCTGCGCGCCCGGTGGCCGTCAAGGTGATCCTCGAGACCAGCAAGCTCGACCACGACGAGAAGGTCATCGCCTGCGCGCTGAGCAAGGCCGCCAACGCAGCCTTCGTGAAGACGAGCACCGGCTTCGGCGGGGGCGGCGCGACGGCGGAGGACATCGCGCTGATGCGCCGCATCGTCGGCGCCGAGATGGGCGTGAAGGCCTCGGGCGGCATGCGCAGCCGCGAGGACGTCGAGCGCATGATCGCCGCCGGCGCCAACCGCATCGGCGCCTCGGCCAGCGTGGCGATCGTCGGCGGTGGCACCTCCACCTCCGCCTACTGAGTCAGCTTCCCCTGCACCCGGAGAGCCCCGATGGCCAAGAGCGTCCGCGTTTCGCGCCCCCACAACACCACCCAGGAGGCAGCGCAGGCCAAGCTCGTCGGCCTCGCCGCGCAGCTCGAGAGCCGCTACGGGGTGAGGGTGAAGATCAACGGCCCCGGCGCCACCGTCACCGGCAAGGGCGTCAGCGGTGGCTGCACCATCGACGCCACCCGCGTCACGATCGACCTCAGCCTGGGGCTGCCCGCCAGCCTGGTGGCCGGCAAGATCGAGGCGGGCGTCGAGAAGGCGATGACCGAGCACTTCGGCTGACCGTGCCGCGCCCGCAGCGCGCCCCGTCGGCCGCTGCGCCCCCCGCGAGGCCACTCGGCCCCGCCTGCCAAGGGGCGGCCCCGGGACCGCCCACGCCTCACGCCTTCATTGCGCGGTGAGGGTCAGCACGTAGTTGCCGGTCTGAGCGTGGTAGCCGTCGACGATCACGTAGTACGGGATGCGCGCGTCGGCCCGGAACGTGATGCTGGACCAACTCCCGGCGTCCGCGTCGTCGTTGCAGGCGACCTCGCGCTCACACCAGCGCCCCGCGTAGAGCACCGTGTCGAAGTCCGAGCCCTCGGTGCTCGCGGTCACCGTCGCCGGCTCGTCGAGCACGAACACATAGATGGCCTCGGGTGAGTCGCTGCTGCCGCAGGTTCCCGGTCGGATCTGCGCGTGGGCACCTACGGTCGAGCCCTCGAAGCGTCCCAGCGCGTGCACCGGGATCGCCCCTGCGCAGATCGCCGGCGGCGCCGGCACGCAGTAGTGCGAAGCGCACGTCTCGTCCGCCTCGCAGGCGCCCTCGCAGCCGTCCGCCGGCGGATCGGGCGGATCGGGCGCGGCGCCCACCTCACCGAAGCGCAGGTCGAAGGCCCCGCGGTCCCCGCTGAACCCGTCGACGACCACGAAGTAGCGCTGGCCGGCGCGGGCGTCGAAGCGCACCAGGCTGTCGAAGGGCCGCTCGCCGCCGTCGTCGTCGCAGCCGATCTCGGTGCCGACGTCGTCGCAGGCCGTGCGCACGCTGAGCACCGGATCGAAGTCCTGGGCCGTCGTCTCGAGCTCGATCTGCGCGTCGCGGTCGAGCGTGAAGGTGAACACCTGCTCGGGACCCGAGGCCATCTCCTGGCAGCTGGGCGCGCCCTGGTCGCCAGCGCCCGACGTGTCGCCGGCGAAGTTGCCGAACATCGCCATCTCGACCGGCGCGTCGCAGGCCGCGACGCCGCCCCCGCCTCCGGGGACGCACTCGCCGGCCTCGCAGATCTCGCCGAGGCGGCAGTCCAGCCCGTCCACGCAGCCGGTCGGCGCGACGGGCACGCACTGACGCCTGCGGCACTGCTCGCCGCGGGCACAGTCGGAGTCGTCGCTGCAGCCAGGGGCGTCGGCCGCGCGGTCGAAGTTGAGCACGAAGTCGCCGCCGCCCAGGAGCGCCGAGTCGACGATCACGTAATAGCGGAGCCCGGCGCGCGCGTTGAGCTCGATCACCGACGTGAGGCCACTGCCGCCGTCGTCGTCGCAGTCGATCTCGCTCAGCGCGTTGCCGCACTCCTGCTGCACGTAGAGCACCGTGTCGGCCGGCGATCCCTCGGTGTCGAGGCGCACCCGCTCGGGCGCCTCGAGCTCGAACCAGAAGGCCACCTCACCGCCGAGGAAGCCGCCGCAGCCCCCGAACAGCTCGGCGGGCGCGAAGGTGTTATCCCCACGGAACTGCCCGAAGCCGTTCATCTGCTGGGCCGCCGCGCACACGTCGCCCCCTTGGCCGGGCGGCGGGAAGCCGGGGTCACCGCCCGGGCCCACGCCGCCGCGGGGCACGCACTGACCGCCGTCGCACATGTCCGAGGGCGGACAGTGGAAGTCCTCGGTGCAGCAGCGCTGGCCGGGGAAGTCCTCGTCGACCTCGCCGTCGCAGTCCTCGTCCGTCCCGTCGCAGGTCTCGACCTGGGGCGCGGTGGACCCCACCTGGCAGATCAGCCCCGTCCCGTCCGGGCTGCAGATCCGCGTGCCCTGGACGGTGCAGCCCTCCTGCTGGCTCGTGCAGCCGTTGCCCTTGCCCACGAAGCTCTCGTCGACCGAGCCATCGCAGTCGTCGTCGAGGTCATTGCAGGTCTCGATGCTCGGCGCGCAGGCGCCCCACGCGCCCGCCGCGCAGGTCTGCATGCCGCAACCGTCGGCGCAGGGTCGCAGATCCTCGTCGGCGCAGGGCTGATCGACCGGCGGCACCCCGCCGACGTCGGGGGCGGGCGAGCCCATGTCGGGGACAGGCCCACCGCCGCCGCCCATGCCGTCGCCGGGCGGATCGGGCACGAAGCTGCCCATGTCGCGGGTCGGATCGGCGGGGAGGGCCATCGGCTCGGATCCCCCACCCGTCGCTTCTTCGTCACAGCCGAAGCCGGCGAGCGCCGCGCAGGTGACGACCGCAAGGGTAAGTCGGCGCATCATGCGGGGCCTCCGAGCGAGGTTGGCGGGGCGCCCGCGAGGGTGGGGACGCGCCGAAGGGCAGAGAAAGCTACCGAACGGTCCCGAGCGGGTCAAACCGAGGAGGGGGCGCCTCGCCCAAGAGCGTCAGTCGCCCAGATCGGCGACGGCCTGCACGAACACCTCGCCCAGCGGTGCCCGCACCCGCAGGTCGCACAGCGCGTCGACCGGCGTGGTGCTCAGCGTGACCACCACCAGCCGCGCCCCGGCCCGACGCGCCCGCACCGGGATGTCGGCGGCCGGGTGCACCATGAGGCTGCTGCCCAGCACCAGGCACAGATCGCAGTCGAAGGCGGCCGCGTGGGCCCGGTCGAGCGCGCGCATCGGCAACGGATCGCCGAAGACCACCACGTCGGGCCGCACGAAGCCGCCACAGGCCTGGCAGGTGGGCAGGGTCTCGCCGGCGCGCAGCCACCCGAGCACCTCGGCGGTCGGATAGCGCGTCCCGCAAGCCACACATCGGCACCGCGCGAGGTTGCCGTGCAGCTCGGCCACGGTCTCGGGGGGGCTGCCGGCGGCCTGGTGCAGCCCGTCCACGTTCTGGGTGGCCACGAGCACCACCTGGCCCCGCCGCTGCAGTCGCGCGACGGCGGCGTGGGCGGGGTTTGGCGCCGGCTGGCCCACGGACTCGGCCACCTCGACCATCGCCCGCCAGAAGGCCTCGCGGTCCCGCCGGCTGCCCTGGATTCGGTCCGCGCTCAGGGTGAGCGGATCGATGCGCGTCCAGACCCCACCCGGGCTGCGGAAGTCGGGGATGCCCGAGTCCACGCTGATGCCGGCCCCGGTGAACACCAGGATGCGCTTCGCCCCCGCGATCGCGTCGCGCAGCTCGTCGTGGGATGCCATCAGTCCTCCCGCCGGCGCAGCGCGCGCGCCCCCGCCCACATCGGTACGCGATAGGCGGCGACGGTCACCGCCAGCGCCGCGAGGATCAACCCTGCCGCCCACGCCTGCTCCGCCAGGGGCGTGGCCGCGCCCTGCGCCATCGCGCGCAGGACGAAGAGGGGCCACCCGACCAGGCTCATCACCGCGACCAGGTAGCCCAGGCCCACCAGCATGAACGAGACGCCGCCGACGCTGCTCGCGATCTGCGCCGCGTTGTCGGCGTCCCTGCGCGGGTGCGTGGCGCCCAGGCCGACGGCCATGCCGGTCAGCCCGTAGGTGGTCATCAGGGCGAGCACCGCCGAGGCCGCCACCAGGGCCGCCGGCACCGCCACGATGAGGTTGCTGGCGACGGTGATCGTCAGGCTGAGCGCGGCCAGCGGCGCGAAGCCCCACCTCACCTTGGAGCGCAGCAGCACGCGCGCGTCGACCGGCGCCGCGCGGACCACCCAGAAGGCCAGACCCTCGAGGCTGACCGCGGGGTAGAGGAAGCGCGCCGCGACCGTCGTGACGACCAGCCCGCCCAGGGCCGCGTTGACGAAGAAGAGGGCCGTCACGCTCACCATGCCCGTCTCGGACAGGGTCCGGAAGTGCCTGAAGTTGAAGACGTAAACGGTGACCAACGCCCCCACCAGCAGGAGCTGGGTCCACTGCCCGGTGGTGCGGAAGAAGGTGCGCGTGTCGCGCGCCACGAGGGCCTGAACGGGTCCCCGAGGGAAGCGCGGTTGGCGGGCGCGGGCGCGACGACGACGCCAGCCGTCCGAAGCGCGGCCCTCCTGCGCGAGCGAGAAGCTGGGCAGGTACAGGGCCCGCGCGATCCAGGCCCCGACCGCCACCGCGGCGCCGGCCGCGCTCACCAGCACCGCCGCGGGCAGGACGACCGCCCGCCAGTCGCCGCGCAGCACGGCGAACAAGGCTTCGACGACCCAGCCGGCGGGCGTCATCGGCGCCCCACCGGTGCGCAGGCTGCCGATCAGGGCGACCAGATTGGGCAGGGCCTCGGGCTGAAGAAAGCGCTCCGGCTCGGCCAGGCGGAAGGTGAGGTAGATCACCAGGAAGCCGAAGAGCGCGAGCACCATGAGCACGTCGCGCGTGCGCCGCGCGGGCAGCCAGCGCGCCAGCGTCAGCGTGACCCAGGTGCCCACCGCCGAACAGAGCACGGTCAGCGGGAGCATCAGCAGCGGCAGCGCCACGTAGAAGGCCGGCGGCGCGCCCAGCACGGGCCCGCAGCCGGCCACGATGGGCAACGCGAAGACCCCCATCATCCAGGACGACTGGATCCATGTGTCGCAGAGGCGCGCTAGGTACACCCTCGCCGGCGGCACCGGCGCGCTCACCAGCAGGGGCAGATCGTCGGCCAGGTAGAAGGTCGTGAACGCCGTGATGACGCTCGACAACACCAGCAGACCAGAGAAGAACAGCAGCACCATCCCCAGCAGGCGGCGGATGAGCAGCTCGCTGAGGAACTCGACCTCGAGGAACAGCGAGAACAGCCAGCGCGCGCCGACGAAGGCGCCCACCATGAAGGCCAGGCCCAGCGCGCCGAAGAGCGCCAGGCGCGCCCATGAGCGTCCGTCGCGAGACCGCGGCGCGTTGGCCGCCGCGCGCCACCGCGGCCACAGCAGGTGGGCGAGGGCACGCGCGCTGGAGGCGCGGCTCACGTGGCGGTGTAGCCGCCGTCGATCGTGAAGACCTGGCCGGTGACGTAGGTGGACTCGTCCGACGCCAGGTAGACCGCCAGGCCCGCGATCTCGTCGGGCGTGGCGAAGCGACCCAGGGCCGCGCGGTCGGTGTAGAGCTTCACGAGGTCGTCGCTGGCGGTGAGCGTCTTGGCGAAGTGGGTGTCGACCAGGCCGGGCGCGATGGCGTTGACGCGGATGCCCGCGCGGCCCAACTCGACGGCCAGCGTGCGGGTCATCGAGATCACGGCCGCCTTGGTCATGCCGTAGACGCCCTGCAGGGGCGCCGCGCGGCTGCCCTGAATGCTCGCCACGTTCACGACCGAGCCCGGGCGACCCGCCGCCAGCAGGCGATCGACCACGGCGCGCGTGGTCTCGAAGTAGCCCCGAACGTTGACCTCGAAGGTCTTGTCCCACATCGACGGCGGCGTCTTGAGCAGCGGGCCGAAGTAGGGGTTGGTGGCGGCGTTGTTCACCAGCACGTCGGGGCTGCCCACGGTCTGCTCGATCCAGGCGACGGTGGCGGCGATCTGCGACGGTTCGCCGCAGTGGCAGGCCCGGGTGAACACGGCGTCGGGGCGATCGCCGCAGACCTCGGCCGCGGCGCGCGCCAATCGGTCGTCCTTGCGCGACGAGAGCACCACGCGGGCCCCCTCGGCCACGCAGCGCGCGGCGATCGCCTTGCCGATCCCGGCGCTGCCGCCCGTGACCCAAACCACCTTGTCGTCCAGGCGTCCCATGCCGTGCCCCTCCTCGTCGAGCGGCCATGCTAGCACCGGGCAGGCGCGGGGCGCGACGACCGAAGAGGTCGCCCGGGCATCGATCCAGACGCGCCGCCGGTTGTCCGGTGGCGCTGCACGGCGAGCGCAGTAGGCAAGCCCGGCCCGGGCTGCTAGCTTGACGCCGGTTTTCAGGGAGGACGCCTTGCGTCATTACGTCTTTTTGATGTTGCGTGCGCTGCTGCTGGCGGCGCCCGTCGCCTTGGTGCTTGCCGCCCCCTGGGGCCCGGCCCGGGCGCAGACGCCGACCGACGAGGTCGCCGATCCGGCCGCCGGGGGCGCCAACGAGGCCGAGCTCGACGACGTCTCGCGCCGGGTGCGCCGACTGTCCGACGAGCTCAAGAGCCCCTTCTGTCCGGGCAAGACGCTGCTCAACTGCACCAGCTATCAGGCCTTCGAGCTCCGCAAGGAGATCAAGCAGATGGTGCTCTCGGGCGAGTCCGACGCCGACATCACGGCCCTGCTCGAGGCGCGGTTCGGCGAGAGCAAGGTCGCCAACCCCCCCCAGCCCTGGTACACGGCGCTCGTGCCGTTCCTGCCCTTCCTCGCGATGGGCCTGATGGTGTTGTGGGTGCTGCGTCGCTGGTCCAGCCGGCGCGCGGCGGCCGACGCCTCCACGCCGACGCCCTCGGCCGCGGTCCCCGCCGGAGACGCCGATCGCCTCGCGCGACTCCGCGCCCGCATCGCGCTCGACGACGAATAGAAGCAACGGAGAGGTCCTTCATGCGCACGATGATCGCCATCGCCATCGCCACGTCCGCGCTGCTCGGTTGCCAGAAGACCGAGCCCGGCGCCGCGACGGCCGCCGCAAAGACGACGTCCGGCCCCACGACGGCGCCCACGCGCACGGCCAAGGTGATCAACCCGGGGGAGGCAGCCGCCCCCGGCAGCCAGCCCGCCAACCAGCCCAGCGGCGCGCCGGGCGGCCAGCCCCCGGGCGCGTTGCCGCCGGGGCACCCGCCGACGCCCGAGGGCGAGACGACGCCGATGGCGCCCGGCAACGTGCGAGGCACGATCGCGCTCGCGGACGCCGTCCGAGGCGATCTGAAGGCCGGGGCCGTGCTCTTCATCATCGTGCGGCGCGACGAGGGCGACGCCAAGCGCGGCATGCTGATCGCGGCCAAGAAGGTGCCGGTCACCGGGCCCGATCAGTTCCCCATGGCCTACGAGGTCACCCCCAGCGACGTGATGATGCAGGGCACCAGTCTGGCGGGCCCGGTGCGCGTCGAGGCGCGGGTCGACTTCGACGGCGACGCCATCTCGAAGAACCCGGGCGACCTCATCGGCGACGGCGGCGCCACCACCGCCGGCGGCGCGCCGGTCGACTTCGCCATCAACAGCAGGCTTTAGAGCCGTGACGCCCGTCGATGGCCGTCCATCCCGCCGCGGGCGCGGCTCCCCCCCATGAACGGCTTCCACGCGTTCACGGTGCTGGGCATCCCGGTCCACCTGTCGATCTGGTTTCTCCTGATCGTCGGCTGGTGGAGCTTCGGGAGCGGCCCGGCCATCGTGGGGGTGACCTGGGCGGTGACCATCACGGTCAGCGTGCTGGTGCACGAGCTGGGGCACGGGCTGGTGGCGCGCCACTACCGGCTGCAGCCGAGCATCCTGTTGCACGGCCTCGGCGGCCTGACGAGCCACGCGCGCGCCGAGCACGATCGGCACGACGCCCTCATCGTGGCCGCCGGACCCGCGGCGGGGCTGCTGCTCGGCGGCCTGGTGTGGGGGCTCGACCACGCGGCCCGGGCCTTCGAGGTGGGCGCCGTCCTGGATCTGCCGTGGTACGGGCTGGCGGTGGACGACCTGCTCTACATCAACATCGGCTGGAGCTTCGTGAACCTGCTGCCGCTGTGGCCCCTCGACGGCGGGCTGCTGTTCCGCCTGGCGGCCGTTCGGCGCCTGCGCCCGGTGCGCGGCGAGCGGATCACCCACCTCGTCGGCATCGCCACCGGCCTGGTGGCGGGCTACATCGGCTACACGAGGATGGGCTCGACGTTCATCGCGGTGGGCGGCGGCTACCTGGCCTGGCTCAACTACGAGGCGCTCGGATCGCAGCGCGCCACGGGCCCGATCCGCCCGCGCCACGACTTCGCCAAGGGCCTGCTCGAGCAGGCCGAGACCAGCCTGGCGGCGGGCGACTGGGCCGAAGCGGGGCGCCTGGGCCACCAGATCAGGTGGCTGGACAACCTGAGCGACGACATCATCCTGCGCGTGTGGGGCGTGCTGGCCATGGCCACCGTCTATGGCGGCGGCGACGCCGAGGAGGCCCTGCGCTACGCCCGGCGCGCCCCCGAGGGGGTCCTGGCCCGGCTCGCCACGGTGCGCGCGCTGTGCGCCCTCGGGCGACGCGACGAGGCGCGCG
>CALBMW010000856.1 GCA_937896275.1 uncultured Myxococcales bacterium | reverse complement strand
CGGCGACGACTTCGACCGTCCGGTCGAGACGCCCTTCGTCGACACGGCCGACGATCCGATGTCCACCTTCTCGGTGGACATCGACACCGCCAGCTACACCTACGCGCGGCGCGCCCTGCACGAGGGCCGCCTGCCCAACCCCGACAGCGTGCGCGTGGAGGAGTTCGTCAACTTCTTCCGCTACGACGACCCCGCGCCCGAGCCCGACGCCGCCGAGCCCTTCTCGATCAACCTCGAGGCCGCGCCGGCCCCCTTCGGCAACGACCTGCACCTGCTGCGGGTGGGCATCAAGGGCCTCGAGGTGCCGGCCATCGATCGGGATCCCGCGAACCTGGTCTTCCTCGTCGACGTCTCGGGCTCGATGCAGAGCCCCGACAAGATCGGGCTGGTGAAGTACTCGCTCGCGCAGCTCACCCAGGCGCTGCGCCCGACCGACACGCTGTCGATCGTCAC
The DNA here is from genome assembly GCA_937896275.1 of uncultured Myxococcales bacterium. GTDB lineage: Bacteria > Myxococcota_A > Bradymonadia > UBA7976 > UBA1532 > JACKDN01. The sequence goes on along the minus strand of CALBMW010000856.1, from coordinate 2,128 downwards.
CTACGCGGGCGCCGATCGGGTGCTGCTCGAGCCCACCCCCATCGGTGACCGCACGACGGTGCTCGACGCCATCGAGAGCCTGGCCGCGGGCGGCTCGACCGCCGGCGCCGCGGGCATCCGCACGGCCTACGACCTGGCGCAGTCGGCCTTCGTCGAGGGCGGCGTCAACCGCGTCGTGCTGTGCACCGACGGCGACTTCAACGTCGGGCTGTCGGGCGAGCCGCTGGTGCAGCTCGTCGAGTCCTGGCGCGACCGCGGCATCACGCTCACCGTGCTGGGTTACGGCCAGGGCAACCTGAACGACGCCTTCCTCGAGCAGCTCACCAACCGCGCCGAGGGCCAGTACGCCTACATCGACAGTCGCACCGAGGCCCTGCGCGTGCTGGGCCGCGACCTGGTCGGCACGCTGCAGGTGATCGCCAAGGACGTGAAGATTCAGCTCGAGTTCGACCCCGCGCGCGTCAGCCGCTTCCGCCTCGTCGGCTATGCCAACCGAGTCCTGAATCACGAGGACTTTCGCGACGATACGGTGGACGCGGGCGAGATCGGCTCGGGCCACGGCGTCACCGCGTTCTACGAGATCGAGCTGACCGGCGACGCCGAGCCGGGCCTGCTGGCGACGGTGCGCCTGCGCTACAAGAAGCCCGAGGGTGGTGACAGCGCCGAGGTGGCCCGCACGCTCGACACCGGCGCCGTGCACGCCGAGCTGACCGACGCCTCGGCCAACCTGCGCTTCGGCGCGGCGGTGGCGGAGCTGGGCGAGATCCTCGCGCAGAGCACGCACAGCGAGGGGGCGCGCTTCGAGGAGGTCGCCGAGCTGGCCCAGTCGGCGGCCTTCGAGGACACCGACCGCCAGCAGTTCGTCGAGCTCGTGAACCTGGCCGAGACCCTCTGGCCCTGAGCGCCTCTCGCCCAATCGTCCGCCTACCGCGGACGCCCGCTCAGCCCTTCGACTCGAAGGCCGCGCGGACGACCTTGAACAGCGTGCGCCGGGCCTTGGCCGCGCCGTCGCCGTCGCGCGCCTGCCGCGTGAGCTGGCGCAGGCGCTGGCGGTCGGCGCGCGGGCAGATCTTCACGAGCGCCTCGATCGCCGGATCACCGTCCGCGATCAGCCGGTCGCGCCAATCGTTCAGCTTGACCTCGTGCGCGAGCAGCGCCGCGTCGTCCGCCGCGAAGCTCTCGAGCGCCGACTGCAGCTCGACCTGTCGCGCGTCGCTCAACCCCTTGGCGATGTGCGCCACCTGACGGTTGCGCGCGCCCGAGGCCTTGAGGTTGCGTACGATGTTGATCTCGTTACGCAATTCGGGAGACAGGGCCAGCCGGTCGTAGCGCTCGGCGGGCAGCGCGGCGGCCGCCTCGACCACCGCGCGGGTGGCCTCGATGACAGCGCGGCGGGCCATGCGCTGTCCCGTTCGGCTGGGGCGATCGTCGGGGGCGTCGGGGTCTTCGGGCTCATCTGCTCGGCGCTTCATGGCGCCACCCTGCCGCGCTCGCGACCGTGGAGCAAGAGCTTCCCCCCGACCGGCCGGAGCGCAGGTTGCGCCCGCGGCCCGCTTCGCGCTATCCCGCGCCCATGAACGAACCCCTCCCCGACGCGGACAGCGCGCGCGACGGCTTCTGGCTGCGCCTGATCCTCCTGGTGTCGGCCCTGCTGGTCGGGGCGGTGGCCTTCCTCATCCTGGGCCCGCGACCGAGCGCCCTGGAGGGGCGGCTCGACGTCTCGATGTTGCCCGCGCTCAACGCCACCCTCAACGGCGCCGCCGCGTTGCTGTTGCTGACCGGCTTCGCGCTCGTCAGGGCGGGTCGGGTCGACGCGCACCGCAAGGTGATGCTCGCGGCCTTCGCCACGTCGGCGGCGTTCCTGGTCAGCTACGTCGTCTATCACTGGTTCAAGGCCGGTCCGCGGCCCTACCTGGGCGCGCACCGGGGCGTCTACCTCACGATCCTGGCCACCCACGTGGTGCTGGCCGCCGTCGTCCTGCCCCTGCAACTCGTGACGCTGTACCGCGGCTGGCGCATGCAGCGCGACAAGCACCGCCGCGTCGCGCGCGTCACCTTCCCGCTGTGGCTCTACGTCTCGGTGACCGGCGTCGTGATCTTCTGGATGCTGTATCGCTAGGTCGAGAGG
>CALBMW010000855.1 GCA_937896275.1 uncultured Myxococcales bacterium | reverse complement strand
TCGAGGTCCGCCGGGCCGCGCTCCTGCTGGCCGCGGGCGAGCCCACCGCCGCCCGCCAGGCCGCCGAGGCGGCGCTGCAGGAGAGCTGTGACGAGGGCCTGCGCCGACGCCTCACGGCCACCGCCGCCGAGGCCGCTTACCGCGCGGGCGACCTCTCCGGGGCCGTCCACCACGCGGGAGACGGCCAGGAGCCCCCCCGCGACGACGCCGATCTCGCGCGGCGCAACACGCTCGGCAAGGTCTTCTTGGCCCGCGAGGCGCTCGACGACGCCCAGGCCCTGTTCGCCGCCAACCTCGAGGCCGCGCGGCGGCTGGGCGACGAGGGCCACCAGGCCCGCGCGCTCATCAACCTGGGCATCGCCTTCCTGCAGCGCGGCGATCCGGACGCCGCCCTGGCCCACTTCGAAGAGGCGCGCGCCCTGTGCGAGCGCACCGGCGATCTGGGCCTGCTCGCGCTCTCGGTCGAGAACCTGGCGGTGCTCCACCATCGGCGGCAGGACTTCTCGCGGGCGTTGGCCTACTACCACCAGTCCACCGCGGCCTTCCGCAAGCTGGGGCACCGGGCGCAGCTCGCCACCACGGCGCTGAACCTGGCCGATCTCTACCTCAACGTAGGCGACGTCGAGCGCGCGCGTCGGCTGGCCGACATCGCCGCCGAGCACATCCAGCGCGGTCGCTTCCGCTACCTCGAGCCTCAGGCGCTCACCCTCGATGGCGACGTCGCGCGCGTCGAGGGTGACATCGAGCGTGCCGCGGATCGCTACGCCGCCGCGATCGGCCAGATCGAGCAGGGCGGCGGCAACAACCAGCGGCTGGGCTCGCTGCTGGCGTCCCAGGCCGCGCTGCTGCTCGAGCGCGGCGACTTCGATCCGGTGGGGCCGCTGCTCGACCAAGCCCAGGCGCTGCCCACCGGCCAGAGCGACGCGCTCACGGCGCGCCTGCGCATGATCCGCGGGTCGCTCCTGGCGAGGCGCGACGATCTGCCGGCCGCCCAGCAGGAGCTCGTCGCCGCCCTCGCCGCCGCGCGCGAAGCCGACGACCGCGAGGTCTGTTGGCAGACCCTGGCCCGGCTGGCGGAGGTGCACTGGCAGAGCGGCCGCCGCGCAGAGACCCTGCAGGCCCTGGCGCGCGCGGTCGAGGTCATCACGGGCGTGGCCGGCGATCTGCCGCCGTCCCTGCGCCCTGGCTACCGCGACGCCCCGGCGCGGCGGCAGGTGACCGAGGCGTTGCGGCGCGTGCGGGCGGGCGTCGCGCCCACCGGTCCCCTCACCCCCCCACGCGCGCCGGACGCAGGCGACGGGCTCGCCCGCCCTGTGGGCCCCTTCCGCGCGCGGTGGCTCGAGCGCTACCCCGAGATCATCGGCCGCGCGCCCTCTCTCCACCCTGTGTTCAACTCGCTCGACCGCGTCTCGGGCAGCGACAGCATGGTGCTGGTGCGGGGCGAGAGCGGCACGGGCAAGGAGCTGGTCGCCTCTGCCCTGCACCGCCACTCACCGCGCGCGCGCGGTCCCTTCGTCAAGGTGAACTGCGCCGCCTTCGTCGAGACGCTGTTGCTCTCCGAGCTCTTCGGCCACGAGAAGGGCGCCTTTACGGGCGCGGTCTCGGCCAAGAAGGGCCGCTTCGAGCTGGCCGACCGCGGCACGCTGTTCCTCGACGAGATCGGCGACATCTCGCCCAACACCCAGGTGGCGCTCCTGCGCGTGCTGCAGGAGGGCGCCTTCGAGCGCGTGGGCGGGCAGGAGACGGTCAAGGTGGACGTGCGCGTCATCTGCGCGACGCACCGGGATCTGGAGCAAATGGTGCGCGACGGCACCTTCCGCGCTGATCTCTATTACCGGCTGCGGGGCGTGATCCTCGAGGTGCCACCGCTGCGCGCGCGCCCCGAGGACATCCCGTTGCTCGTGGACCACTTCCTCGAACGGCGGCCCAACGCGGCGCAACGGCGCATGCGCTTCAGCCGGCCGGCCTTGGCGAGCCTCGTCCAGCACCAGTGGCCCGGCAACGTACGCGAGCTGGAGAACGTGGTCCGCAGCGTGGCGCTGTTCGCGGACGGTGACGCCATCGGGCTCGCCGAGCTGGGCGAGCTGGGCGCCATCTTCCGACCGCCCGACCACGAGGCGCTGCTGCGGCTCAACGAGATGCTGGTCGACGCGGCAGACGCCGGCCCCGACGAGCCCGAGGGCGCGCCCGAGCCCCCCACCGAGAGTGACGCGTCCGCGCCCCGCCCGACGAGCCTCGCGGGCCCGGCGGTACCGGACGACAGCACGGGTTCCCTCTACGGGGGCGACATGCTGGACCGCATGATCGAGGAGGAAGGGAGCCTCTCGGATCTGAAAAAACGCATTGAATTCGAGGCGATCGCGCGCGCCCTGCGACGCGCCAACGGCAACATCACCCACGCGGCCGACAGCTTGGGGATGAAAAGACCTCGACTTTCCCAGATAATCCATGCCACACCGGCACTTGGCGAGATCAAGCGCGAGGTCACGGGGCAATGATGTACACGCCAGCGACCCCCCCCCCACGCGGTCGACCCGAGCATCGCTCGGACGCCGCGCTCCGCAACCTCGCGCGCATCGGCCTGGGCCTCGCAGCCATCGCGTCGCTCACGCTCGCCGCGTGCGGCGACGAGGACACCGCGGTGATGGGCCGAAACGCCCCGACCGCGTCCACCCAAGGCAACGATCCGGTGGTCGAGTCGGCCTTGGTGCTGCGGCCTCGCCTCGAGCTCGTCGGCCTGGGCGATATCTTCGAGGCCCTGCGCGTCACGCGCCTCTCTTTCACCGCCGAGCTGTTCCTTCTGCCCGAGGACGTGGGTGACGGCGACGCGATCGACATCCGGTTCGACTTCCGCGACGGCGTGGCCGCCACCAAGACGCTCCAGCGCGATCTGCACCTCGACGCGGCGGGGCGCTACCGCATCCTGCTTCGGCTGCACCCGGCCGGCGACGATGCCGTCTCGGTCAACGTCGAGGGCCGCGTGGACGATGGCGCCGAGCTGATCCGGCAGAAGGCCGACGAGCCCGCCCCCAGCCCGGCCGAGCCCGCGCCCAGCCCCGCCGACGAGGCCGACGAGCCCGCGCCCAGCCCGGCCGAGCCCGCGCCCAGCCCGGCCGAGCCCGCTCCCAGCCCCGCGGACGAGGCCGACGAGCCCGCCCCCAGCCCGGCCGAGCCCGCCCCGAGC
>CALBMW010000854.1 GCA_937896275.1 uncultured Myxococcales bacterium | reverse complement strand
GGCGTGGCCGACGACACCGCGATCATCGTGGCGGGCAGCGTCGGGCAGGAGCTGCGCGAGAACGGCGGCCTGGGGGACGGCCACGCGCTGGTGCCCGAGATCTTCCAAGTGCCGATCGTGGTCTGGCACCCCGGGCGACGCAATGGGGGCACCCCGCGTCCGGTGGCCCGAGGCGGTGACCTCGCTGATCTGGCCAGCACCGTGGTGGTGTTGGCGGGCGGCCGGCCGCCCCCCGAGTGGCCCGGCATCGACCTCGTGCCCGCGCTCTTCCACGGTCTCCCCCTACCGCCGCAGCCGAGCCACGCGCGCCTGGGCAATCAAGTCGCGGCGCGCTTCGGCGGTTGGCTCCTGCGGGGCGCGGGCAACCGGGAGATGCGGCTGTGGAACCTGCGCGACGATCCCGCCGCCCGCGAGGACGTGAGCGCGCGCAGTCCGATCGCCCTGCGAACCCTCCGCGACAGCATGCTCGACCGCCCCTGAACGATCGTCGCTGCCCATGTCGCGCACCCTTGACATTCGATGGGGCCCCCACTAGTTTGCGCGGGCTCCGGAGCCTGCCAGGCCCTGGGGTGGAGCAGAGGATGCGCAGCAAGGGGGCTCTCGCCTCTGCGGCCGGACACGGTCGCCGCTGACGGACAGGAGTCGGTTTTCATGGCGGTGCACATCAGGCTGCAGCGGTTCGGCGCAAAGAAGCGCCCCTATTACCGCATCGTCGCGGCGGACAGCCGTTGCAAGCGCGACGGCAAGTTCCTCGAGCAGGTCGGTGCCTACGATCCGATGAAGGATCCTTCATCGATCTCCTTCAAGGTCGACCGCCTCGAGTACTGGCTGTCGGTCGGGGCCCAGCCCAGCGACACGGCGGCCAGCCTCATCAGGCGGTTTCGTCGTGAGCCCCCGGCCGGGGAGCAGATCCCCGCCGGCGCCGCGAGCTGAGCGGCGTGATCGATCTCGTCACGTACATCGTCCGCGCGATCGTGGACGAGCCGGACGCGGTCGAGGTGGGGCCGGGCGACCGGCGCGGCGAGCCCGTCATCCAGGTGCGCGTCGCGGACGCGGACCGCGGGGCGGTCATCGGGCGCCAGGGGCGTACGATCCGTGCCATCGAGACGGTGCTCTCGGCCGGTCGGGGCCGCGCCCCGGGGCTCGAGCTCGTCGACTGAGAGGTTCCGTGGCGTTGGTCCCCTTCGGCCGCTTTGGCAGGGCCCACGGGGTGCGCGGTGAGCTCCGGCTCTGGCCGCACAACCCACAGAGCCCGTTGTTGATCGCGGGCCGCGAGATCCGGGTCGGGACCCGTCCCGACCAGCTCACGGTCTACACGCTCGAACAGGTCCGCCTCGACGCTCGCAGCGCCGTGGTCCGCCTCGCCGGCGTGGAAGGTCGCGAGGCGGCCGAGGCGCTCAACGGCGCGGACTGGTATGAAGATCGAGGGGCCTTCGCGCCCCTCGCCGATCCGGACGAGATCTACTGCGCCGATCTCGTGGGGTTGAGCGCGCGGACGGTGGACGGTACGCCGCTCGGCCGCGTGGTGGACGTGATGACGAACGGGGCGACCGACATCCTGGTGATTCAGGGCGGGGGTCGCGAGCACTTGGTGCCGTTCGTCACGGACTTCGTCGAGCGCGTGGACTTGCAGGCCGGTGAGGTGCTCATCGTGCCCGCAGAGGGTCTGCTCGATGGGTGAGGGCGGCGAGGTCGACGAGGTCGGCCCCCCGCTGTGCTTCACGGTGCTGACGCTCTTTCCCCAACTCATCGCCGGCTATGTCGGCGAGGGGGTGCTGGGGCGCGCGTTGACGCGAGGGTTGGCGCGGGTCGAGACGGTCGACGTGCGCGACTTCACCACCGACCGCTACCGCACCGTGGACGATGTCCCGTTCGGGGGCGGGGCGGGGATGGTGATGAAGCCCGAGCCGATCGCCGCGGCGATTGAATCGGTGGGTCCGGTGGACCGGCGGGTGCTCGTGACGCCCGACGGCCGGCCGTTCACCCAGGCCGACGCGGTGGCCTGGTCCGGGCTGGGCTCCATCGTGCTGGTCTGTGGCCGGTACGAGGGGATCGACCAGCGAGTGCGCGACACGTTGATCGACGATGAGATCTCGATTGGCGACTACGTGCTCTCGGGGGGCGAGTTGGCGGCCCTGGTGGTGATCGACGCCACCCTGCGACTGGTGCCCGGGGTCCTCGGCAACGCCGAGTCCGCCCAGCACGAGTCCTTCAGTGACGGGTTGCTCGAGCACCCGCACTTCACGCGGCCCGCGGTCTGGCGAGACCTGCCGGTGCCGCCGGTGCTTCTGAGCGGGCATCACGCCCGCATCGACGCGTGGCGACGGCGGCAGTCGCTCCGCCACACGGCCCGCGTAAGGCCGGATCTGCTCGCTCGGGCCCCACTCACCGAGGCCGAGCGAAGGGACCTGCTCGACTTGACGTCGGGCGACGAGGAGACGGATAGATGAACGCGCTGGGCAGTGTCGAGAAGCGTTACGAGAAGCAGGACCTGGTCGACTTTCGGGCCGGGGACACGCTCAAGGTGAACGTGCGCATCAAGGAAGGCGAGAAGGAGCGCATCCAGGCCTTCGAGGGCGTCTGCCTGCGCAAGCACCGCAGCGGAACGAGCTCCACCTTCACCGTGCGCAAGGTGAGCTTCGGGATCGGCGTCGAGCGCATCTTCCCGCTCCACAGCCCGAACATCGAGAGCATCGAGGTGCTCCGCGAGGGCAAGGTGCGCCAGGGGCGCATCTACTACCTGCGCGGGCGCTCCGGCAAGGCCGCGCGCATCAAGGCCCGGCGCCTCTTCGGCTGATTCGCGCTCGAGCGAATCGACGCGTGGCGCGGCAACAGCCTTTGTTTCCCGGCCCACCGCGGCACGCCGTGCTGGGTGCGGTCGAGGCCTGGGCCGTCGACAGCGGGCGCGCGGTGCTGCTCGGTGTCGACGAGGCCGGGCGTGGGCCGCTCGCCGGTCCGGTCGTCGCGGCCGCCGTGGCGCTGCCCCCGGGGCCGTTGCCGCCCGAGTTGGCCGAGCTCGACGACAGCAAGGCGCTCAGCGAAGGTCAGCGCCGACGGCTGGTTCGCCCCATCCTGCGCCACGCGCTGGCCGTCGGGGTGGGTCGCGTCGAGGCCGACCGCATCGATCACATCAACATCCTCGAAGCGACGCGCGAGGCTTGGCAACAGGCTGTCCGCGCCGCCTTGCGCCGCTTGGGGCGCCCCGCGACCACCCTGCTCGTCGACGGCAACCTGCCGGTGCCCGGCTACACCGGCGAGCAGTTCGCGCTCGTCAAAGGTGACACCCGCAGCTTCAACATCGCGGCGGCCAGCGTCATCGCCAAGGTCACCCGAGACCGTGTCATGTGTCTGTGGGATCTGCGCTACCCGGCCTACGGCTTCGCGCGGCACAAGGGCTACGGCACCCTGGCGCACCGGCGAGCGCTGGTGGCCTGCGGACCCTCGCCCATTCACCGCCGCAGCTTCAAGTGGACGCCGCCGTGAGCGACCGGCGCGCGCAGACCGGCCAGGCCGCCGAGGCCGTCGTCGCCCGTCGCTTCGAGGAGGCGGGCTTCGTGGTCGAGGCACGCAACTGGCGATGCAAAGGGGGCGAGCTGGACGTGGTCGCCGCGCGCGGCGAGCTGCTGGTCTTCGTCGAGGTCAGATCCGTCACCACGGACTTCCTCGACTCGCCCACCCTGACCGTTTCGGCCGCCAAGCAGGGCCGGGTCGCGCGCGCCGCTGACCTCTACCTGCGTCGCCGCGCCGTCGCGCCCCGCGACATTCGATTCGACGTGGTCGGGGTGGTCTTCGGCGCCCACGGCACGCGCGTCGAGCACCTCGTCGACGCGTTCACGTCGCCCTGGGCCTTTTGAGGACAGCGGCGCGGACCTGGCCTCAGCCCGTAGGCGATGCGTCGGCGTGCGGAGAGGAGTGGACCCGGTCGAAGCGGTGCGGACCGGGCCGGCGCCACTCGGGGCGGCCGCTCAGATCGCGGGCCGCCCATCCGGTGAGGCAGCCATCCGTTGACCCCCGCCGGGGTCTCAGCCCGGGAGCGGGCGGCCACGACGTGCGATCAGTTGTTCAGGTCGCCCCTGCGGACGCAGTAGCACTCGGGCGTGAACCCCTCGCTCGGCGCGCAGGCGCTGCTGTCGAGATCCGTGTCGCCGAGCAGGGGGCGGCAGGCAGCGCTGCCCTCGCAGTCGTCGTCGCTCTGGCAGGCCTCGGAGCAGAATGAGTCCGAGCCGCGGTAGACCAGGCAGACCCGCGTCTCGCAGCCGGCGAAGTTCTTGATGGCGCACGAGGCCTTCGAGGAACGATCGATCTCGCCGGCCCCCGCGTCCGCGCCGCCGCTGGGCGCGGGGCTGCAAGCGCGACGGAACTCCTCCACCTTGGGGATGTCACACGGCTCACCGAAGCCCGTGCTGCAGCCCGCCAGCCCGCCGACGAGGGCGCTCACGCCCAGGCAGAGGCCGGTGGATCTATCGAAGATCGAGCGCTTCACTGCTTTTCCTCTCCGTCTCGAAGTCCCGGCCAGGTCTCCCCCGGTTGGGAGGGTGCCATCGTAGCGAGCCCCGAACGCTTGTCAACGCGGTCCGCGCGGCCGCGCACGGCCCATCGACGGCGCCACTGTATGCGCAGCCCGACCTCCGCGGCAAGCACGGAGGCGCCTTGAAATCCTTTGCTTTCGTTGGGACCCGACCGTATAAACGCCCGTGTCCCGGATCGCCGGCCGGCAGGGCTCAGGCCTTGGTCAGCGGCCTGCCGCGAGGGCCGCCGGGGCTTGGTCGGTCGATGGAGGGACCCCTACATGCTGCTCCGCTGGCCCTTGGCCGTTTGCCTTCTCCTTGCGCCTTTTGCGGCCTACGCCCAGGGCGAGGACATGACCTTCGCTCCCGTGAGCGTCGAGGAGGACAAGGAGGCCAAGGCCGAACTCGAAGAGTCGCTCAAGGCGTACAAGAAGCGAGACTTCCTGCGCGCCAGCCTCATCCTCCACCGCCTGGTCTCGCGCAACGAGGTCTCGGTCACGCCCATCGAGCAGAAGGCCGAGTACACGCTCGGCAAGACGCTCTATCGCCTCGGCCTGTACCAGGCCTCGCTCAACTTCTTCGACCGGGTCGTCCAGGCGGGGCCGCAGCACCGCTACTACAAGGCGACCTGCAAGTGGCTGTACTACCTCTCGCGCAAGATCTCCGGTGACCCCGGTCTGCTCGAGAAGATCGCCCAGTACAAGCTCGAAGACTGCCCCACCGAGTTCCGCAGCGAGCTCGCCTTCCTGATCGGGCAGTTCCACTACAAGAAGGGGGCGGTCGACACGGGCCTCAAGTTCCTCACCCAGGTGCCGCCCGCCAGCCGCTACTTCCCCAAGGCCAAGTACCTCGCCGGCATCAGCTACGTGCGCCTCGAGCAGCCCAAGCCCGCCAGCGAGGCCTTCAAAGATCTGCTGCGCGCGACGGTGAGCTCGGACGCCATCACCGAGGATCTGCGGTACTTCAATCAGCTCGCGATCCTCAGCCTGGCGCGCATCTTCTTCTCGACCGGGCAGTTCCGCGAGGCGGCGAAGTACTACGACCAGGTCCCGATCGACAGCACGCTCTGGCTCGACGGCCTCTTCGAGTCGAGCTGGACCTTCTTCCGGATGAACAACCACGAGAAGGCGCTCGGCAACCTGCACACCCTCAACGCGCCCTTCTTCAAGGACGAGTACGTGCCCGAGGCGGGCATCCTCTCGGCCGTGATCTTCTACTCGAACTGCAACTACGACCGGACGCGCGACGCGATCAACGACTTCCGGCTGACCTACGAGCCGCTGCGCGACGAGATCAAGGGCTACATCGACTCCTTCGCCGAGCCCTCCGAGTTCTATGACTTCCTGACGAAGCTGCAGGACTCGGGCAGCGCGGTGTCTCCGCGCGTCCAGCAGATCCTCAACGCGGCGTTCCAGGACCAGGAGCTCAAGCGCATCAACGCCTACGTGCGCGAGCTCGACCGCGAGATCGACCTGATCCGCCGCTCGACGAGCACTTGGTCCAAGAGCCAGCTCGCCACCCTGATCATTCAGGAGACCGAGGTCATCAAGTCGCTCGCCGTGCACGACGCCGGCCGGGTGGCGAAGGCTCGCCTGCAGCGCGTCGTCGACGAGCTGAACGACCTGATCAGCCAGTCGCTCAAGATCGAGTTCGAGGTGGCCTCGGCCGAGAAGGGCGTGTTGGAGAACCGGCTGCAGGGCGCGGGCTTCGTGAACAACCGCACCCGCACCGGGCCCCTGTACGCGACCGACGACGAGCACATCTACTGGCCGTTCAGCGGTGAGTACTGGCGCGACGAGCTTGGCTACTACCTCTACACCATCAAATCGGAGTGTGGTCGATGAGGCGTCGGTGCTTCGTCCTGGGGGTCGCGCTCGTCGCGGCCGTGACTCTTCCCGGTGCCGCCTTCGCCCAAGGCGCGAAGCACGAGACCGAGATCAAGTCCCAGGGGACCGGCCCCCAGCAGGGCCGCGCGCGCAAGACGCTGCCCGAGGGGCCGGGGCTCAACAGCGAGGGTTTCGTCCGCAAGGACGTCAAGGAGATGGCCGAGGAGAAGTGGCAGGAGACCTTCAACCTGCTCAAGAAGCTCATCAAGGCCACGCCCGATGGCGATCCGACCAAGCCTGAGCTCTTCTTCCGCCTGTCCGAGATGTACTGGGAGCGCGCCAGCTCCACCGACATCCGCGCGGGCGACGAGGAAGAGGCGTGCCTTCAGCGGAGCGATCCCGACGGCAAGAACAGGGCCGCCTCGGAGGCCTGCGGCGCGCAAAAGACGAAGATGCAGGCGGTGTCGCAGGGCTACCGCGACCAGGCCATCAAGGTCTACACGCACATCGTCAAGAACTTCCCCGGCTATCCGCGGCTGGACGCGGTGCTCTTCGCACTGGCCTTCAACTTCCAGCAGAAGGGCGACCTCGAGGGCGCAAAGAAGATCTTCGCCGAGTTGATCAAGCGCTTCCCGACCTCGCCGCACATCCCGGACACCCTCCTCAACCTGGGCGAGATCTACTTCGAGGAGGGCAACTGCGACGCCGCGCAGAAGGCCTACGGTGCGGTGGCCAAGAACTACCGCGACTCCCAAGTCTACGGCTACGCGGTCTACAAGTCGGGCTGGTGCTTCTTCAACAAGGGCGACTACGGCCAGGCTCTGCGGCAGTTCATCGACGTGGTCGACTGGAGCAACAAGCTCGAGCGGTCGGGTCAGGGCCGCAAGAACCGCGTGACGCTCAAGAGGGAGGCGCAGCGCGACCTGGTGCGGACCTACGTGCACGTCGAGAACGCGAGCCCCACGAAGTCGGTGGACTTCTTCAAGAAGATCGCGCCGGACGACTATCTGAAGCTGACCGTGACGCTGGCCGAGCTCTACGCCGACACCGGTCAGGCGGCCAAGTCGAGCGAGCTGTACCGCGTGCTGATCAAGCTCCGGTCCAGCAGCTACGACGTCGTCGGCTACCAGATCGCCATCGCCTACAACACCAACACCCTGGGCCAGGAGGTCCAGTCGGTGAAGGAGCTGAAGCGGCTGGTCACGCTGTGGAACAGCGCCAAGTCCTTCAAGGACGCGAAGCCCGCTCAAGTGGAAAAGGACGGCGGCCGCCTCGAGGAGCTGCTGCGCACCAAGGCGGTCGAGTACCACCTGCTGGCGCTGAAGACGAAAAACGACGACCACTTCGCCATCGCCTACGACCTGTACAGCGACTACGTGAAGGCCTTCCCCACGGGGCCCAACGCCTACACGATGACGTTCTATTACGCCGAGCTGCTCTACAAGCTGAAGAAGTGGAAGGAAGCGGCGCAGAACTACGAGCGCACGCTCGAGCTCGACCCCAAGGGCGAGAGCACCCAGGACGCGGCTCACGGCGCCGTCTTGGCCTACAAGAAGCTGCTCCTGGGCGAGTCCACCAAGACCGACAGCAGCAATAGCCTCAGCGACGAGCCCGGGGCCGGCGACAAGGCCGCCGCGGTGCAGGAAGCGCCTCTGCCCAAGCCCATCCCCGAGGACTACGAGCGCTTCATCAAGGCCTGCGACCTGTACGTGAAGTACGTCAAGGAGAGCGAGTACCTCGTCGACATCATGTACGACAAGGCCCGCGTCTATTACGACTTCAACCAGTTCGAGAAGTCGAACCCCGTCTTCAAGGAGATCTCCGAGAAGTACGTCCAGCACCGGCTGGCCATCTTCGCGGCGAACCTGCTGCTCGACACCTACAACCTGCAGGGCGAGATCGATCTGCTGAACAAGCAGGTGGAGACCTACCTTCGGCTCTACACCAAGGATCGCGACGCCGAGTTCTATGCGCTGCTCATCAAGCTGAAGCAGCAGGCCACGTTCAAGAAGTGCGAGGGCATCGAGCGCAAGGACAAGCGGTACATCGACGCGGCGCGCTGCTATCTGTCCTACGAGCGCCAGTTCAAGACCTCGGAATACGCCGACAAGGCGCTCTACAACGCCGCCTTGAACTTCGAGCGCGAGAAGAAGATCGAGGAGTCCATCCAGGCGCGGCTCCGGCTCGTCAACGAGCACGGCAGCAGCCCGCTGGTGCCCGAGGCCCTCTACCAGATCGCGGGCAACCTCCACGCCCTGGCCATCTACTCCAAGGCCAGCGAGGCCTACGAGTTCTACGCGGCCAAGTTCCCCAAGGAGGAGAAGGCCCGGGACGCCCTGCGCAACGCCGCGGTCTTCCGCGAGGGCCTGGGCGAGATGGACAAGGCCATCTCGAACTACGAGGCCTACATGAAGCTGATCAGCAGCGACAAGGAGAAGGCCGCCGAGGTGTTCTTCTCGATTGGCCGCATCTACGAGAAGCAGGAGAAGTGGGGGGAGGTCATCCGCCACTTCCAGGACTTCCTCAAGAAGTACGGCAAGGTGGCGCAGGTCGACCTGGTACTCGAGGCCTACACCCGCATCGGCAACGCCTACATGAAGGGCAAGCGGCCCGACACGAAGAACGCCCAGAAGGCCTACAACAGCGCGTATCAGGCCTTTCTGGGCTTGCCGGACGCCCAGAAGAAGGGGCTGACCACGGGGCGCGCGGCCGTGGCCGAGGCGCGCTTCAAGATGGGCGAGGCGGTCTTCGCCGAGTTCGATCGTGACAAGCTGACCATCTTCGCCTACCGAAACCTCAAGAAGTACGTGGCGGCGATGACCGACAAGATCTCGGCGCGCACCAAGACGGCCAACGAGGCCCGCACGATCTTCCTCGAGGTGATCACCTTCCAGTCGCCCAACTGGGCCATCGCGGCGCTGGCGCGCATCGGGCAGATGTTCCAGGCGCTGGCCAACGACATCTACAACCTGGAGCCGCCGTCCCTCTTCGATGAAGACCAGAAGGAGGCCTTCAAGGGCTCCATGGTCGAGAAGGGCGACATCGTGGCGGCCAAGGCGGTCGAGGCCTACGGGACCTGCTTGGCGAAGGCCAAGGAGCTGCACTGGTTCAACCAGTGGTCGGACCTGGCCGAGAAGGAGTTGTCGGTCCTGGATCCCCAGAACAACCGGTACAACGCCGAGATTCGCGCGCGTCCGATCTACTTCGGGCCCGACATCGTCGAGGCGCGGTACGTCGAGCACCTGCCGGCGCAGGAGGAGGCCCAGTGACTCGGAGCGCAGGCAACATGCGGCAGCGCAGCGCGCGCCCCGCACAGGATGGGTCGACGGCGACGTTGGGCTGGTCGATGGCGCCGCTGGGCTGGTCGATGGCGCCGCTGGGCTGGTCGACGGCGCTGCTGGGCTGGGCGATCGCTCTCCTCGCGGGCGGGCTGACCCTGGGCTGCGGTGGCACCCCGACGCCCAACCCCGACGATCACGGCGGCGGCGGTGGCATGAGCGGGCAGGGCGGTGCCGGCGACGAGGCGCCCCCTCAGCCGGTGGTGAAGAAGGAGACCGCGGCGCTCTTCGCCGCGGCGTCCCAGGCCCAGGGCAGCAACGCGAGTCGCGCCATCGAGCTGCTCGAGGACGTCGCCGAGCAGGCGCCTGATCTGTGCGCGGCCTACTTCAACATCGGGTTGCTTCACGAACGCCAGGGCAAGCTCGACGACGCGCGCACGTGGTATCAGAAGGCGGCCGAAAAGGGCTGTGGATCGGGGCTCAACAACCTGGGCGTGCTCCTCGATCGTGAGGGCCGCCACGGCGAGGCGGTGGGCGCCTACACGCAGGCCTTGAACGTCGAACCACTCAACGGGCCGGCGAACCTGAACCTGGCGCTCGAGAGCCGCAAGCAGAAGCAGTGGGCCGAGGCGGTCAAGCGGGTGCGGACCGCGCTGAAGGAAGACTCGCAGAACGTGGACGCCTACGAGGTGCTGGCCAAGGTCTACTACGACCTGGGCCGCTTCGAGTTGGCCAAGCTGGTCTGCTTCACGGGCATCAAGATCGACGAGAAGGCCTTCGGCATCCACAACACCCTGGGCCTGGTCTACCTCAAGCTCGATGACGTGACCCGGGCGCTGAGCTCCTTCGAGCAGGCGGTCGCGGCCAACCCGACCTACGTGCCGGCGCACATGAACATCGGCGCCATCACCTTCAGCTACCGCGACTACGAGAGCGCCATCCGGCACTTCGACGCGGCGTTGAAGGAGGAGCCGAAGAACGCCACGGCGATCCTGTCGCGCGCCGTCGCCGCGCGTGGCCTCGAGCGCTTCGACGAGGCCGAGGCGGGCTACAAGAAGGTGATCGAAATCCAGGACGGCCACGTCGGGGCCCACTACAACCTGGGCGTGCTCTACCAGGAGTACACGCAGAAGCTCGATCAGGCCTTGTCCGAGTACGAGCTCGTGCTGCGCTACGAGAGTCGCGACGCCGCGCTGCGCAAGGACGTGACGCAACGGATTCAGGCGGTCCGCATCCAGATCCAGAACCTCAAGGAGATGGAGGAGATGCAGAAGAACGCGCCGCCTCCGGCTCCGGCCGAGGCCGCGCCGCCCGCCGAGGGCGCCGCCCCCGCTGGCGGCGACGCGCCGGCGGCGGATCAAGGCGGCGAGGGCTGACGATCACCGTGCTCGGCGCGGGTCTTTTTCTCCGCGGTCGGTGCGCTTTTTTGCACCGGCCGGGAACTTCAGGCGAAGCTGCGGGTCGAAGGGGCGGTTGGGTTGGTCACCATGGCCGGCCCGGCTATACTGCACCTCGATCTGGAGCAAGGGCGTTCCAGGCGGGAGGAGTGAGCATGAGTTGTTGGCGGCGCGCCTCGGTCGGACTTGTGGTCTTCGGGATGCTGGCGGGGACGGCCTGGGCGCAGGACGCCGACGCCGATCTGGTGCAGGATCCCGAGAATCCGGGCGTGGTCTACAAGAAGACCACGGAGTACGACTTCGAGGACGACTTGGTGGAGGGCTCGTTCGTGCGGCCCGAGGGCGAGTACCTCGAGGGCAGGGCCGGGGCTCGCCACAGCAGCTTGATCCGCATCCGCGAGAACTTCGTGCCCGAGATGCTGAAGTCGGCCGAGGACATCTGAGGCCATCGGTCTCGTAGCGAGCCCGGCGGAATCACCCGCTGGACCGAAACCCGGCGGCCTGAGAACCGGGAGGTTGGACACAGGCGTATGGATCAGTCGAACACTCCCGTCAAATTCGATATCTACGACGGCGACAAGCTGGTCCGGACCGAGGTCCTGACCGAGCAGACGATCAAGATCGGGAAGCTGTCGTCCTCGCACGTTCGCATCGATGACGAGACCGTGTCGCGCATGCACGCGGTGGTCGAGGTCAGCGGGCCCGAGGACGTGGTCATCCTCGACCTGGGCAGCGCGACCGGCACCTTCGTCAATGGCGAGCCCATCACCAAGCGCGCGCTGCGCACCGGCGACCAGATTCAGCTGGGCTCGGTGCGCGTCGTGGTCACCATCGCGGGCCAAGCGGAGGCGCCGAGCGCCGGCGGGGTGCAGGCGGCGCAGGCGCCGGGTTCGCGACCGGTCGTGGCGAACGCGCCCCTCTTCGACGACGAAGAGGAGTCCTCGGGCGGGCGGCGCGCGCTCGAGGTGCTGGTCATGTGGGGCAGCACGGTCATCGACGTGCGGCACTTCGACGGGGCCGGCACCTACTCGGTCGGTGAGTCGGCCGCGGCCAACCAGTTCGTCGAGGCCTCGTTCGTGTCGGACGATCCCTACCCGCTGGCGGTGACCGACGGCACCGACATGCAGGTGAACGTACCGGACGGCGTGCAGGGCGAGGTGATGCTGGACGGCAAGGTCTACGGGCTCGACGAGCTCAAGGCCGCCGGCAAGCTCACGCGGTCCTCGGTCGCCCGCAGTCACACGCTGAGGCTGCCCGCGCGGGCGCGCTGCCGCCTGGTGTTCGGCGACCTGAGCGTCCTGGTGAACTCGGTGCCGGCGGCGCCCCCCTTGCAGAAGGCGTCGTTCCTCCAGCAACTCGATCCGCAGCTCCTGCGCTACCTGTTCGGTGCGGCCGTGCTGCACGCGCTGTTCTTCCTGATCGTGCTGAGCATCCCCGAGGACGCCGACAGCCTCTCGATGGATGGGTTCGACATGTCGGACCGCTTCGTCGAGTTCATGCTCAAGCCGGAGACCGAGAAGCAGGAAGACATCCTGGATATCTTCAAGGACATCCAGGAAGAGCAGGGCAAGGCGGCCGAGAAGGCGAAGGGCGACGAGGGCAAGCTGGGCAAGAAGGACTCGCCCGACAAGGACAAGAAATTCGCCATCCAAGGGCCAGCCGATCAGCAGGAGATCAAGCTCGCCAAGGAGCGCGCCAAGCAGGAGGCGGTCGAGACCGCGCAGGCCGCGTTCAACAACCTCGAAGGCGAGATGGCGGCCGTGTGGGGCGAGGGCGACCGGGCGGTCGGGAACGACGCTGTGAGCGCGCTCGGCAACATGTTCGGCGACAAGGTGGGTGAGGCCCAGGGCTTCGGCGGCCTCGGCGTGGCGGGCGTGGGGCGCGGCGGCGGTGGCCTCGGCGAGTCGTCCATCGGCGTCGGCAACGTCGGCACGGTGGGTCGCGGCGGCGGCGGCACCAGCGGCTACGGCCGCGGGGCGAGCCGGCTGGGCGAGCGGACAGGTCGGGTGCCCAAGATCACGGTGGGCAAGCCGATCGTGAGCGGCGCGCTCGACATGGAGACCATCCGGCGGGTCATCCGGCGGCACCGCAACGAGTACAAGTACTGCTACGAGAAGGAGCTGAACATCAAGCGTGACCTGAACGGCAAGATCACGGTGAAGTTCACCATCTCGGGCAACGGCAGCGTCATCGCGGCCGGCGTCGAGGAGTCGACGATGGGGGATCCGGGGGTCGAGAATTGCCTCACCGGCAAGATCCGCCGCTGGGTCTTCCCGGCCCCCAAGGGCGGGGGCATCGTCATCGTGAAGTACCCGTTCATCTTCAAGCCGAGCTGATTCTCACCGCACGCGCACGCGCCCCGCTCGGCATCGCCAGCGGGGCGCGTGTCGTTTGGGACCGGTTCTCCTCGGGCGCGCCTTGACGCGGGGGGTGGCCGGTGGTACCTCGAATGCCGGATTGGATCGCGGGGGCCGGTTGCCGCCGGCGCCCTCCTCCCCACGTCGAGTGAGCCACAACCCATGCTTCGAGTCGCCCTGGCAATGGCCGTGTTCTTGGCCGCCCCACTGACCTTGGGCGGCTGTAACCAGGACCAGAACGAGTCGATCCGCCTGATGAACAAGGGCATCGGCTACTACAAGCGGGATCGGATCCCCGAGGCGATCGAGGCCTTCGCGATGGCGGGCCAGAAGGATCCGGGCAACGACCGAGCCTTCTACTACCAGGGGCTGCTCGAGTATCAGGTGAACGGTCACCTGGCCGAGGGGCAGAAGCTCATCAGCCGCGCGATCGAGATCAACGCAGACAACTACGAATACCACTACCACCTCGGTACGGCCCTTTGCCGGCGCGAGGAGTGGGCGTCGGCGATCGGCGCGCTCGAGAAGGCCATCAAGCTCAAGCCCGATCATGCCGAGAGCTACCTGCGTCTCGGCATCGCGCTCGAGAACAAGGGTCTGTACGACCGCGCTCAGGAGGCCTACGTCGACGCGATCAAGGCCGATCCGCGGCTGCCCGAGGCCTACAACGCGCTCGGCAACCTCTACCGGCGCTTCGACCAGATGACGCACGCCGCGCAGGTCTTCAGGAACGGCATCGAGAACAACCCCGGGTTCGCGGCCAACTTCCATGACCTGGGGCTCGTGTACCAGGCGCAGAAGCGCTTCGTCGATGCGGTGCAGCAATTCGAGAAGGCCCAGCAGCTCGACCCGGGCAACGCCGGGGCGCTGTTCAACCTGGGCATGACCTACGCGGCGAACGACGACAAGCAGAAGGCGATCTCGCAGCTCAAGATCTACCTGTCGCGCCGGACGGCCGCCGAGGATCCGATTCGGATCCAGATCGCGCAGGACATGATCTCTCGGCTCGAGGCTGCGGCGAACGCTCCATGATCGGTGGCGCGCAGCGCCCCCGAGCGCCGACCGAGCCCCCCGCCTGGGCGCGTCAGCCGGCGGAGCCGGTGCGCGGGGGGCGGTTCGGCCTCGCTCGGTGCGCGCCCCGAGCGACCCGTCAGGCGCGAGAACGTCTGCGACAGGGTCGCCTGACCCCACATCGCGCGTTGACTTCGCGGCGTGTTCCCGCGCTGGGAAGCCCATGTTATAAGGTGCGACCAGGGCCTGGACGGTGGCGGTCATGACCGTGCGGCGGCGTCCGATTCGAGAACCCCCGGCGATTCGAGCCCCCATTGCGAGCCCCATGAAGCAGTCGCTTCCGGGGCCTGCGCGTTTGGACTGAGAGGCGACGTTCATGATCGAGCGGATGCGCGAACTCTTCGATGCAGTGGTCCAGGATCCGGCCAACCGTAGCGCGAGCACGGAGCTCGAGGCGCTGTTGACGGAGCAGCAGGATTGGACCTCCTTGGTCAACCTGTACGTCCACCTCGCAGAGCATGACGCCGAACCGTCCCACGGGCCCACTTGGTACCGGAAGGCCGCGGTGATCACCGACGAGCGCCTCGATGACACGGAGCGGGCGGTCGAGTTGTACGGCGCCTCGCTCGGCGGGGACGACAACCACACGGTGCAGATCCTCGCCCGCATGCGCAGCCTGCTGGGGCAGCTCGAGCGTTGGGAGAACCTGCTCGAGGTGGCCGAGGCCGAGGCGGAGCGTACCGAGGACCCGCCGACCAAGGCGGGGCTCGTCTACGAGATGGGCGAGGTGTTCGAGGAGCGGCTCGGTGACCTGGAGGGCGCGATGCGCTGCTACCAGGCCGCCTTCCAGACCGATCCGGGCTGCCTGCGCGCGCTCTTCGCGGCGCGCCGCATCTACCGTCAGGCGGGCGACCAGCCGATGGTGGCGCAGCTGCTCGACCTGGAGCTGCAGACGACCACCGACGCGACTCGGCGCGCCGAACTCCTGAGGGAGCTCGGGAACCTGCTCCTCTTCGAGCTCGAGCAGCCGCAGCTCGCCCTGCAGGCCTTCCAGCAGCTGCTCGCGATCGAGCCGGACGACGAGGAGGCGCGCGCCGCCGTGGTGGAGTTGGGCGGCGACCCCGACGCGCCCGCGGCGCCCGACCTCGAGTTGGGCGAGGACGACGAGGACGACGGGGACGACGCGACGGTCGTGGGCGAGTACGCCGACGCCGTCGTGGCCGAGGTCGTCGTGACCGAGGACCTCGCGGACGAGGACCTCGCGGACGCCGCGCTGGCCGCTGACGCCGCGGCCGGATCGGACGTCTCGGAGGGCGCCGTCGCCGTCGACGCGGCTGGGTTCGACGAAGCTGGGTTCGACGAAGCTGAAGCCGAGGGCGAAGAGGCTGCGGGCGAAGAGGCTGCGGACGAGTCGGCTGCGGGCGAAGAGGCTGCGGACGAGTCGGCTGCGGACGAGTCGGCTGCGGGCGAAGAGGCTGCGGACGAGTCGGCTGCGGAC
>CALBMW010000853.1 GCA_937896275.1 uncultured Myxococcales bacterium | reverse complement strand
GACCGAGCCACGCCCGGAGCGCAAGCCGTCGCCCCGGCACGCGCGGGCGGCGCGCGAGGCCCACGCGCCCGGCAGCGCGCTGGGCTTCGGCTTCGTGCTGCTGCTCCTCGTGGGCTCCGCGGCGATCTCGACCCTGGCGGTGGTCATCGCGGTGGGGCTGGGCTGGATGGCGCTCCCGCCCATCGCCGACGCCCACGCGGCGCAACAGGCGACGCCGCGCAGCCCGGAGCTGGCACGAGCCATCGAACTCTTCGAGGGCGAGCAGTACACTGCGGCGACACGCATGCTTCAGGGATTGGCAGACAAGGACGGCGATCCACGGGTGCTGCGCTACTTGGCATTGGCGCTGCACCGCAGCAATCGACAGGCGGAAGCTCATCAGGCGCTCGACGCCTACCGCCGGAGTCAGCAGCGGACGAACGGGGACGATGGACGTCAAGTGCGAGAAATGCGGCACTGAATACGAATTCGACGACGCGAAGGTCACTGAGTCCGGCATCACGGTCAAGTGCACCAACTGCGGCCATCTTTTTCGTGTCGTGCGTCACCGCGTCGTCTTCGACGACTCGCCCGTGGCGTCGGAGCCCGAGCCGAATCCGCCCGCGGCGCGCCCTCCCGGCAATCAGTGGCGCATCCGCACCCGGGGCGGCGACACGCGAGCCTTCAAAGATCTGGCGACCCTGCAGCAGTGGATCGTTCAGGGCAAGGTCTCGCGCGACGACCAGATCTCGAAGACCGGGGACAACTGGAAGCCCCTCGGTTCCATCGTCGAGCTCGCCAGCTTCTTCCCGGGCGAGCACTCGCCCGCGCCCGCCCCGGTCGCCGCCGAGGCACCCACGGTTCAGCTGACGCCCGCGCCCGGTCCGGCGCCCCCGCCGCCTCAGGGCCGACACGACCTTCTCGACACAGGTGAGTTTCGCCTCGAGGGACCCGACGATCGCCCGACGATCCGCACGCCCGCTCCCGATCTGCATGAGATCAGCCGGTCGGGCGGCCTCGACGCCTTGCTCACACCCGCGACGCGACCACCCCACCGGGCCCAGCGGCATCGGCCGCCCCCGCCTCCTCCCGGCAACGGCCAGGTCTCGATCACGCGCACCCCGGCGCCGGGGTTGGGACCACAGGCGACCCCCCTGGCCTTCGACGGCGAGCCGCCGCCGCCCTATCGCGGCGCGGGCAGCGCCACCACCCGCGGCTTTCTGATCGGCGTGCTGGCCACGGTCGCGCTCGCCGGGGTCGCCTACTTCGTCTTCGATCAGGTGCGCGACGGCCGCGGCGGGCGTAGCGCCCGAGGCGCGCCGGTGCCCGCGGGACGGGACCTTTCGGCCACGCGGCGGATGATCGAGGGCGGTGAGGTCTGGCTGCGCCAGGACACGATCGACGGGCTGGACCGCGCCGATGCGGCCTTCGTCAAGGCGATCGGGTCGTTGGGCGAACCGCCGGTCGATCGCATGTTGGCGCTGCGGGCTCGCCTCGGCAGGGCCCGGGCCGCCACCACCCGCGCCGAGTACGCCCGCCTGGAGGCGCGCGATCCCGCGGCCGATCTGGACACCGCGCTCGGGGCGTTGGCCGCGGCGCGCACGCTCGCGGCCGAGGATCCACGGGTCCTGCTCGGCTTCGCGGACTATTACCGAGTGGTGGGGCAGCCCGACCTCGCGGTCCATCAGCTGGACCGCGCCGCCGCGGCGGGCGGCTCCGCCACCGAGGTCGAGTTCGAGCGCGCGGCCCTCGACATGCACCGCGACCCTGGCGATCCCCAGGCCCTCGCGCGCGCGCTCTCGGCGATCTCGCCCGAGGCGCGGCGCCTTCCGCGTGCGCAGTACCTGCAGGCCGTCGCCTACAAGCGCGCCGGTCGGGACGAGGACGCGACGCAGACCCTGGTCGAGCTGGTGGCCGCCAACAAGGGTCATAGCCCGGGCAGCCGCATGCTCGAGGCGCTCGGTGCGGCCCCGCGTCGCGCTGCGCCGGACACCGGCGCGGTCCCTCCGCCGGTCGTGGTGGACGCGCCGGTGCCCGTCGCCGCGGGGCTCCCCGCGCCCCCCCCCGTCGAGCCCAAGCCGCCAGTCCAGCCCCTCGTGCGCCCCGATCCGCCGGTCGACCCCAAGCCGAAGGTCGACCCCAAGCCGAAGGTCGACCCCAAGCCGAGGGTCGAGCCGCGACCTGCGCAGACGCGCCCGGCTGCGCCGAGCCCGGTGACGGCGCCCGCGTCCTACGACGGCATGCTGCAGAGCGGCTACAAACTCCTGGAGGCCGGCAAGTCCTCACAGGCGCGGCACATCTTCGAGGCGGCCGCGCAGCTGCGCCCTCAGAGCCCAGAGCCCTGGGCGAACCTGGGCTGGTGCGATCTCGACCTCAAGCGTCTGATCAGCGCCGTCGACAACTTCAAGACCTCGTTGGCTCGCAACCCGCGCTACGCGGACGGCATGTACGGCCTGGCGGTGGCCTACGAGCGCGCGGGGCGCTCAGAGGACGCCGTGCGCTCCTATCGGGCCTACCTCGACGCGCACCCGCGGGGCCGCAAGGCAGGGATGGTGCAGCGCAAATTGGACCACCTTCGCTAGAAGGCCGTGTCCTCGGACGCTCGAGACGGCGTCGGCCGACTGGCCCGGAGCTTCCATGGTTCATCGCACGCTGCTGACCGAGGACGAGGTCCGCCGTATCGCGCGGCTGGCCCGGCTCGATCTGAGCGACGAAGAGGTCGCCCTCCTCACCCCGCAGCTGGGTGACGTGCTGCTCTACGTCGAGCAGCTCGCCGAGCTGGACACGACGGGCGTCGTGGCGACCTTCGACGCCGCCCCGGTGGGGCGCTTCCGTCCCCTCGGCCTCCGCGTCGAGCTGGCCCCCGGCGAGGCCACCGCCGCCGCTCCGGACGCGTGGGAGGGATCCTTCCGGGTGCCCCAGGTGATCGGATGATCGACGGCCTCTGCAGCCTGCGCCGCGCGCTGGACGCGGGCCATCTCAGCGCCGTCGAGGCGACCACGGCGTGCCTGCGCTCGATTGAAGCCACCGACGAGCGCCTGGGCGCCTGGCTCGCGGTCGACGCCGAGGGCGCTCTCGCCCAGGCGGCCAACGTGGATCGGCGGCGCGCGGCCGGCGACGCGCTCGGGCCCCTGGCAGGCGTGCCGCTGGGCGTGAAGGACATCTTCCTGACCCGCGGTCTGACGACGACCTGCGCCAGCCGCATCCTCGAGGGCTTCGTGCCGCCCTATGACGCCACGGTGATCGGGCGGCTTCGCGCCGCGGACGCGGTGTTGCTGGGTAAGCACAACATGGACGAGTTCGCGATGGGCTCGTCTTCCGAGAGCTCGGGCTTTCATCCGGTACGAAACCCTTGGGATCTGGACCGGATACCGGGCGGCAGCAGTGGCGGCAGCGCGGTGGCGGTGGCCGCGGGACACTGCGCGGGCGCGCTCGGCACCGACACCGGTGGCTCGGTGCGGCAGCCGGCCGCGCTGTGCGGGGTGGTGGGGCTCAAGCCGACCTACGGACGCCTCAGCCGCTTCGGCGTCATCGCCTTCGCGAGCAGCCTCGATCAGCCCGGCCCGCTGGCCCGCACCGTGCGGGACGCGGCGGCGCTCTTCGAGGTGTGCGCTGGCCTCGATCCCTTCGACGCTACCTCGGCCGACGTGCCGGTGCCCACGGGGCTGGCCGACCTGCCCGCAGGCGCCGATCTGCGCGGCCTGCGCCTCGGCGTCCCCGCGGAGTGCTTCGGCGAGGGCCTCCAGCCCGGCGTCGCCTCGGCCATGCGCGCCGCGCTCGACGTCCTGCGTGACCTGGGCGCCGAGCTCGTCGACATCGAGCTACCCCACACGCGCTTCGCCGTCGCCGCCTATTACTTGATCGCCACCGCCGAGGCCTCGAGCAACCTGGCCCGGTACGACGGCGTCCGCTTCGGCCGACGGGCCGGCGCCGCCGACGATCTGCACGATCTTTATGGCGCCACTCGCGGCGCCGGCTTCGGCCTCGAGGTCAAGCGCCGCATCATGCTCGGCACCTTCGCCCTGTCGGCCGGCTACTACGACGCGTACTACCAGAAGGCCAGCCAGGTGCGGACCCTGATCAGCCGCGACTTCGACCGCGCTTTCGAGGCCGTCGACGCCATCGTCACGCCGACCTCTCCGACGACGGCGTTCCGACTCGGCGAGCGCGTCGCGGATCCGCTCCAGATGTACCTGGCGGACATCTTCACCATCGCCTGCAACCTGGCGGGGCTGCCCGGCATGTCGATCCCCTGCGGCTTCGATGAGCTGAACCTGCCGGTGGGGCTGCAGCTGCTCGGGCGCGCCTTCGACGAGGCCACCGTGTGCCGCGTCGGCGCCGCCTACGAGGACGCGACGGACTGGACCGCGCGGCGTCCCTCCCTGGCGGAGGCCTCCCCGTGAGCCTCGACGACCGCCCCTGGGAGACCGTGATCGGCCTCGAGGTGCACTGCCAGCTCGCCACGGCCGAGAAGCTGTTCTGCGGGTGCCCCAACCGCTTCGGTCAGCCACCGAACCGCGACACCTGCCCCATCTGCCTGGGCATGCCGGGTGTGCTGCCGGTGCTCAACCCCCACGCGGTCCGCCTGGCCCTGCGCGCGGGCCACGCCCTCGGCTGCGTCGTGCAGCCGCGCAGCATCTTCGCGCGCAAGCACTACTTCTACCCCGACCTCCCCAAGGGCTATCAGATCACCCAATACGAGCAGCCGATCCTCCTCGGTGGCGCCGTCGACCTCGAGCTCGACGACGGACGCTCCGCTCGCATCAACCTGACCCGCATCCACATCGAGGAGGACGCCGGCAAGTCCAGTCACGGCGAGGGCGGCGCCACGCTCGTGGACTTGAACCGCGCCGGCGTCCCGCTCATCGAGATCGTCAGCGAGCCCGAGATGCGCAGCGCCGACGAGGCGGTGGCCTACCTGCGGGCCCTGCACGCCATCGTGCGGTACCTGGGCGTGTCCGACGGCAACATGGAGGAGGGATCCTTTCGCTGCGACGCGAACGTCTCGATCCGGCGGGCCGGCGAGACCACCCTCGGGACCCGCACGGAGCTCAAGAACCTTAATAGTTTCAGGGGAGTCCAGCGCTCCATCGAGTATGAGGCGGGTCGCCACGCGGACCTGCTCGAGCACGGTCGGGCGATCGTGCAAGAGACGCGACTCTGGGACGACGCGGCCGGACGCACGCGCGCCATGCGGGGCAAGGAAGAGGCGCACGACTACCGCTACTTCCCCGAGCCGGACCTCCCCGCGCTCGTCCTGACCGCCGCCGACGAGGTCGCGGCCACGGTGGATCTGCCCGAGTTGCCGGCCGCCCGCCGCGCCCGGTTGGTCGCCGTCACGGGCCTCAGCGCCTACGACGCGGCCGTCCTGACCGCCGAGCGCGCCCTGGCCGACTACTTCGAGGCGGCGGTGGCGGCGCACCCCGCGAACCCCAAGGGGATCAGCAACTGGGTGACCAGCGAGCTGCTGGCGCGCGTCCCGGCCGACGCCGTCGCCGCCGGCCCCGTGCCCCCAGTGGCGCTCGCCCGCCTCGTCGGTCTCATCGACGACGGCACCCTCAGCGGTCGCCTCGCCAAGGAGGTCTTCGAGGCCATGCTCGCCGGCGAGGGGGACCCGGACGCCATCGTCGAGGCCCGCGGCCTGCGCCAGGTGACCGACAGCGACGCCATCGAGGTCGCCTGTCGCGCGGTGATCGCCGGCAACCCCGCGCAGCTTGCGCAGTTTCGCGGGGGCAAGGCGCAGGTGAAGGGCTTCTTCGTCGGCCAAGTGATGCGCGCCACGGGCGGCAAGGCCAACCCCGGGCAGGTCAACGCCTTGCTCGACCGTTTGCTCGCGGAGG
This sequence comes from uncultured Myxococcales bacterium, assembly GCA_937896275.1. Lineage (GTDB taxonomy): Bacteria > Myxococcota_A > Bradymonadia > UBA7976 > UBA1532 > JACKDN01. Next base: position 1,458 of record CALBMW010000853.1, on the reverse strand, counting down.
GCGAATGACGACGGCCACCCCGCCGCTCGCTCGGCCACGCGCGGAGGACGCATGACGACGGTCACCCCCATGCGCTGGACGGGCGACGCCCTCGAGTTGCTCGATCAGCGCCGCCTGCCGGTCGACGAAGTCTGGGTGGCGTGCCGCGACTGGCGAGCGGTCGCCGAGGCCATCGTCGAGATGGTGGTCCGTGGCGCGCCCGCCATCGGCATCACGGCGGCTTACGGTGTGGTGCTCGCGGCCCGCGCGGCCGGTCCTGGCGCGACCCTGGCAGATCTCGAGCCCGCCCTCGCGGGCCTCGCCGCCACGCGCCCCACCGCCGTCAACCTCTTCTGGGCCCTCGACCGCATGCGGGCCCGCGGCGCGGTCAGCGCGTCGCTGGCGGACGACCTCGAGGCCGAAGCCACAGCGATCCACGACGAGGATCGCCGCATGTGCAGCGCGATGGGGGATCACGGCGCCGCCCTGCTGCCCGACGCCGCGCGCGTCCTGACCCACTGCAACACCGGCGCCCTCGCCACCGGCGGCGACGGCACCGCGCTCGCGGTCATCCGCAGCGCTTGGCGCCAGGGGCGCGTGGCGAGGATCTACGCCGACGAGACGCGCCCCTTCCTGCAGGGCTCGCGGCTGACCGCCTGGGAGCTTCAGCGCGACGGCATCCCAACGCGGGTCATCACCGACAGCATGGCCGCTCATCTGATGCAGCGCGGCGAGATTGACGCCGTCGTCGTGGGCACCGATCGCGTGGCGGCCAACGGCGACGTCGCCAACAAGATCGGCACCTATGGCGTGGCGGTCCTGTGTGCGCACCACGGCCTTCCTTTCTACGTCGTTGGCCCGACCAGCACGATCGATCTGGGCACCGCCAGCGGCGCGGATATCCCCATCGAGCGCAGGCCCGCGCGTGAGGTCACCCATGTGGGGGAGCGGCGTGTGGTGCCCGAAGGCGTCGAGGTCGAGAACCCGGCCTTCGACGTGACACCTGCCGCGCTGGTGACCGCGATCGTCACCGAACAAGGCGTCGCGCGGCCCCCCTATGCGACGAGCTTGGCCGCGCACGTGGCGGCCGCTGGCGCGACCCGACTTGGACCCCCGCCTGACCCTTGACTTCCCGCGGCCAAGGCCGTAACTTCCGCGCCCTCATGACCTCACATCCCGGCGAGTGGACAGAATCCATGTACGCGATCATCAAGACCGGCGGTAAGCAGTACCGCGTGAGCCAAGGGCAGGCCATCCGCGTCGAGAAGCTCGACGCCGAGGTCGGCACCGATCTCAAGCTCGATCATGTGTTGCTGGTGGGCGGCGACGGCGAGACGCGCATCGGCGCGCCGCTGGTCGCGGGGGCCTCGGTCGAGGTCCGCATCCGGGCGCATGGCCGAGCCAAGAAGATCATCGTCTTCAAGAAGAAGCGCCGTAAGGGCTTCCACAAGAAGCAGGGTCACCGCCAGGCCTACACCG